>CAJLYG010000040.1 GCA_905210845.1 uncultured Prevotella sp. | reverse complement strand
TGTTGATCGCCGCAATCATCGACTTCTGCTGGGCAGGAGTGGCCTTCGTCTGAGCCGACACAGGCATGACGGACAAGCAGGCGATCAGGTAAAGGCCTAACATAAACATCATTCTTTTCATCTCTCTATAACTTTTTTATTTTGCTACTAAGAAGCAACCGCAAATGATCAAAAGTACCCCTAACCAACGGGTTGCAGGCACCTGCTCCTGGAAAAACAGGATTGCGGCAAACATTCCAAAAACATAACTTAGGGATATCATGGGATAGGCCATACTGAAAGGAAAGTTCTTGATAATGTACATCCACAAGACAGTAGCACAGGCATAGCATACGCCACATCCTAACCACCACCAATTGGTCAACTGTCGCACAAAGAACTGCATCCCCCAATGGAAAGGCCCCATGTCCTTGAGAGCAAACTTCAGCATGACCTGTCCGCCACAGAGCAGCAAGGACTGCACGATGGATATCATAACCAGTTTCATACTTCCTGCGTAATGACAAAAGCCTCATCATCCTGATCGCAATGATGCACGATCTGGACATCCACTAATTCACGTATAGGGCTTATCCCCTTCTCTTTCAGATAATCCTCGGAGCAGAGCATCACGGCAATGGAACGATCGCAAGCAATCCCGCCCTCTAATCGCAGCGCCTCTATTTTTTCTTGAAACTCGTCCGTGATCTCATCATTGGCGCAAACAAGAGCCGTCTGGATACGCCCGGTCTTCAACTGCAGGAAAGCATCTAAGAGTGCACTCTCAAAAGAGATCTTCCGATGCGAATACGTGCAGTTATATCCATGAGTATGGGTATAGATGCCAATCAGAGAGGCTACCGTATTATGAGTAGACTGCATGAAATGGGTAGGCTGACTGGCATTCTCGCCTTCCTCGACCAGCGCATCTAACAATTTCTCCGACTCGGACAGACAACCCAGCGCAGTGCCATTGATAATGGCATCTGGATGACCTATTCCGCTGTCCTGGATGACCTTGATAGCCGTGACAAGTGCACGCTTGAGCAACCTGCCATAACGACGGGTCTTCATAGGGTTGATATAATGACGGTACTCAGCCTCATCAACGTGATCCACCCGACTGACCATAAACACCCTATTCTCCATATCTTGACAAAATCAGAGAGGAATCATTTCCTCCGAATCCAAAACTATTGCACAGAACATTCCTGATGGGATGTTGTGGCATTTCTTGATGCACGAATGGAACGATACAGCTCTCATCCCGTTGCTTCCATCCCATATTCCTTGGTATAAACTGATGCAGCAGGGACAATAGGCAGATCACGGCCTCAATTCCCCCAGAGGCACTCGTCGTATGCCCTGTAAAACCCTTGGTAGAAGACACTGGCGGGAGTTGCGACCCAAAGACTCGACGTAAGGCCTTGCTCTCGCTGGCATCATTGTTGGGCGTTCCTGTTCCATGTGCATTTACATAATCCACATCCTCCGGCATCAATCCTGCTTCCTTCAGGGCATCTGTCATCGACAGGTAGGCCCCATCTCCGCTTTCCGAGGAAGCCGTCTGGTGGAAGGCATCACAACGGTTTCCACAACCTGTCAGCACTCCCAAGATCCTTGCTCCCCGTTGCCGTGCCGATGTCTCACTTTCCAAGACCAAGAAGCCTGCGCCTTCTCCGAGATTCAATCCTGCACGTGTGGCATCAAACGGTCGGCAAGGCTGTTCGTCCAAGATCATCAATGACTTGAACCCATTCAGATGGAAACGGGTCAAGCATTCACTTCCTCCCGCCACGACGATGTCACGGCGTCCACACTCAATCAATCTGGTGGCAAGAATAATGGCATTCAGGGCAGAGCTGCAAGCTGTAGAGAGGGTCGTCGTAAAGTCGAAATTACCAAAGTAATCCGCCATGAGGTTAGTTGTCGCGCCACAGTCATGTCGATGGAGGTCATCTACCGTCAGGGCATCAGGATAATGGAGCTCCGTCTGGTCCATGCCTCCCACTGTCGTCCCTGATACCAAGGCAAGTTTCCTTGAGCCGGTCCCGGCTTCTTTCAAAGCTTCCTGAATGGCAAGGATTCCCAACAGTGAGGTACGGTTCTCATAAGCCATAGGAGAGATGCCAAGCTGTAGCCTCATCTCCTCATCAGAACGCTTCACCTCTCCCACTGGATATTCAGTATGAGAGGTATGCAGATATTGCACACCGCCAATCCCTGACTGACCATTTTTCAATGCCCTCAGGGTATTCTCCTTGCCTATGCCAATTGCGGAAACAATGCCGGCTCCGGTAATAACCACTCTCTCTAAAGACATAAGCAATTATTTCTTCCTGTTACAGCGGACATAGTCTGCCATTACCTTCACCGACCTGAAGATGTCCTTTCCCTCCTTGGGATCCTTGATCTTGATACCGTAGTTTTTCTCTAACAGCACGATCAGTTCCAAGGCATCAATGGAATCAAGCCCGAATCCCTCTTCACCGAAGAGAGGAGCCTCATCGTCAATATCCTCAGGTTTCATATCCTCAAGGTTCAAAGCCTCTATGATCTTCTCTTTTAATTCTAAAATCAAATCTTCCATTTATCTATTGATAATATATAATTTCGCATTGAATTGCTGAGCGTCTCTAAAGTCAACCCACCCCGTGAGGACACTCTGTGTCGCCTTATCCTGGAAAGAATCGGCAACTATCTCTTCTATCAGTCTTGGATCTTCTTTGTCAAGGACGTAAAATGCGGTCTCGCCCTTGTACTGGTTTCGAATGGCAATCTCACCGGTGACGATGTTCGCCAAAGTATAGACGAAGACTGCAGGACTGGGATAATAATTGTCAACCCCTGTGATCGTTGCCTGATACTTCCTGTCGCTGCAAATGGATCCATGACGATCGAAGAGGATCACTGCCCGATGGTCCGTGCCCATGTCCCGATTGCCATCTGCTTGTAGGATAAGCACAGAAGCGACATACCCTAATTTGCAAAGAAGATCCATCTTAAAGAACTTCGGGTAGTCATCAGCATATCTCCGATAGAGCTCTGTCAGCAGTTCTGCTCCCTGATGCTCAGTCGCTACCTGCAATCCGTCCACAATGACTTGCGTAGGCGTGATCTCCACCCGATGGGCAACTCGCAAAGGTTGTGGAACGACCATGACATCCTTTTCTACCGCATGTTTCCTAAAGAGGATTGCGGCATTGCATCCCCCGAACCCAGAAAGAAGCTTGATAAAATCTTTCTGATCAGTGGCGCGGTTCTCGGCTAAAATATGAACGGGATGGGACACCCCACAATGCGTATAGCCTTTCGTCGCAAGGAGGGTATGGTCGTCTATGGCTTTCATCGTCAGAATGCTTTCTAAGATCCCTGCCGCCCCCATCGTATGTCCAAAATACCCTTTCAAGGAGTTGACGGGCACATCCTGCAGTCCCGCCCTGAAGATCGCCACCGACTCCATTTCATCGTTATATAAAGTTGCGGTGCCATGCACATTGACAAGGGCAAGGTCCTCTATCTTCTCGTCATGAAGCACCGTCTCCAAAACCCTTCGCGCTCCTTCTCCTGTCTTAGACGGGGTTGAGATATGGTATCCGTCATTTCTGATCGCGCCATTATCTAAATGCCACAAAGGATCCTTGCCATGGCAGCCAATCCTTGAAGATTCTAAAATGAGGGTAGCAGCTGCTTCCCCCGGGTTCAGTCCTTGTCGCTCAATGTCAAAGGGTCGGCAAGGTTCCGCAGAAACCGTCTTGAACGACTGAAAGCCTGAGATGATAAAACGCGACTGCTCATCAGCTCCAGTCACAATAGCCCTGTCATATCGCCCACTTCTCAATGCCCTCATGGCTGTAATCTGTGCACATAGACCTGACACGCAAGCATTCGAAATGACAATCGGTTCATTGGGATTCCTAAAATATTGGGCAATGAGCCGAGCCGATGTTCCCAATTGTATTCGCTCTTCATCTTTCGACCCCATCTGAGGATCCAACAGGCTCACATTCCCTTTCGTGGTTGACAAGAGAAACAGCACCCGAGGCGAGGAGACATCTATGTCTGTAGATTGCAGAGCCTGCCACACGGAAAGAATAATCATTCTTTCAAACCGTGTATAGGACTGTAGGCATAAGCCGCATTCATGGATCCTACGATCCAGGGCGGAGGAGTCTATCAAAGAAGCCGTGAACGGCTCTGGGATATCGTCAAAGTGCTCATAGCGGCGTAGTCCTGTACGCCCCTCCTTCACCGCTTGATAATTCTCACTTGTCGTGAAGCCCAAAGGTGAAATGATATTATCAGCAATCTTTATAACACCCATTTTTCTTTCCACTTCTCATAGAACTCCGGATTCGTCCACACCAGCTGATAATCCTTGTCAATAAACACCTGCGTAGAATGCCCGGTAACCAACAAGTCATTGTCCTTGGTGTCATGGATCTCATAGTCGAACTCTATCTTTGCGGCCATGGTCGGTCGGTAGATAATATCAATGCGAGGATGCATACCATAGAACATCGGCTTTGCATAGTGAAAAGTAAGGTCGACCAACGGTGCATAACATCCATGACCAAAGATATCCAAGTATCCTAACCCGTATTTCCTGCCAAATTCCTCTCTGGCATCCTCGAAGTACTTGGCATAAGAGCCATGCCATACATACTTCATCGAATCCACTTCACTGAATCGGATCTCAAACTTTTTCGAAGCTTTCAGTGTCCTGCCTATCGTCTTTTCCTTCATTTTATCTCCATCTCACTCATGGCAATTTTCATCTTAGCCGTAGCAATAACCTCTTTACCTGAGAGGATGACAGCATCTACCAAGGTCATCTTCATGATTTCCTCCAACACCGTAATCGTGGTGGTAAGAGTCTCCCCGAGCCGTACTTGCCGCAATATTTTCATGTCCCTCACAGAGCCGATAAAGCCCAGCTGAATGCCTACCTTCAAAATATATTTATTATAATATCCCAATCGCACGGCAGCTGTCTGGGCAATGTTCTCAATCAGGGCACAATTGTTCAAGATCCCATTCTCGATAAACAGATTATCGGCATGTATGGTCAAGGCGGTCGTCGTGGTCTTTTCATCAAACCACAACAGCCTGTCTACCAACACGAAGGGCTCCTGCTGGGGCAACAATTCGTGGATGTCGATTGCCTCGAATTTATTCTCAATCCCAGAATTCATAATAATTGAACCATTGTGTAGGATACTGGTCAACGGTATCTTCTAAGCACGAAGCAAATTGCTGTGCCAAATGCTGTACCTTCTCCTTATTATTCTCACCCACTGCAGCAAGCTCATGGATCATGATCCTGTATTTCTTACGGCTCTCTTTCATTACCATCACCGTCAGGACAGGTACCTCACGCTGGACGGCAAGGGCGAAAGGACCTAATGGAAACTTCGCCTCAGCACCCATAAACTGGCAGGTGACATGACGGGGGGACCCAAAGATCCTGTCACCCGGAATGCTCACCACCTCACCTTCACTCAAGGCATTGCTCATGGCGAAGAGATGCGACATGTCCTTGCTTACAGGTATCATGTGGATACGATGAGCAGAAAAGATCCTCTCGCGATTCTCCATTACCGTCTCTACCTCACCTCCATAGACCAAGGCATTGAAAGGCTTGTCACTTGCCACGAGCGTGTATCCAGCAGCCTCATAATTGCCTACATGAGCGCTGAGAATCACAAATCCACCTTGTTGCCGGGCGAGCTGCAAGTAGCGGTCATAGTTCTCTATGTCAAACTCGAATGTACCTCCGCCATACATATAAAACCTGTCGATAATGATTTCGGCAAACTTCACATGGTTCCTGTAAGTGGCGAGGAACGACTTCCACACGCCATATCCCATCCGGTGACGGAAGAAATGATAGATGGAGAGATAGCCCTTATGTGCAAAGATCATACAGAAGGGAATCACGAAGACGGCGGCGCCCAAATAGACCAATCCAAGCGGAAGGACCTGTAAGGCACGGATCAACGATCGATGCATGCCACCGGTACCTGCCGTCGTTCCTTTCCACTCCCGATGCTCCATTGCCGTCAACAATTCACCTTACTCTCGATATAATCGCAAAACTGGCTAAGCGTCTTGACCGTCGCCATCTCTTCTGGCTTGATCTTAAAGCCGAACTTCTTCTCTACGATCACGACAATATCTACGAAGTCAAGACTATCGATGCCAAGATCATCTTTCAACAAGGCTTCTGGCTTGATCTTCTCCTCATCAATTTCGAGATCATCAATCAAGAACTCTCTAACTTTTTCTTCAATTTCTTCTCTTGTCATTGTTATTCTATATTGATTTTTTACATACTAAGATGGAATGTCCTTGTCCTAAATGGTCGTGAATGTCCTCTACTTCAAGTCCTGCTTGCCGTATGATCCGGATCAGATCGTCGGAATGGTACATCTTGCTGTTACCATTGGCAATGGCGGTAAAATAAAGACTGATCTGTGTCAGGCAGAAAGCAGCAGGCTCGTATTTCTGACGGTCCCACAGCGTCTCCATGATGTAAAGGCGATTCTCCTTATCCATGATCTCTGACGTCCTACGGAGAATACTGAGGATTTCCTCTTCACCGAAGCAGTCGAGAAACTGACTCATCCAAATGGCATCATAACGTTTGTCCTTCGGAAAGGCATTGCTTTGGTCAAGGATGTCCATGCCATATCCATGGATACGTTCAGCCCCCTCCTTTCCTTGGGTCTGTTTCCTCATCATCACAAGTTGCTGAGGCAAATCGACAATGGTCACCTGGACATCCTGGTCGTAATGGACACATTGCAATGCCCACCGTCCAGTGTTTCCTCCAACATCAAGCAAGGTCTTGGGATGACGTGCAAAGACCACCCCTAAGGCTTCGGAAAAGGAAGAGTCAGAATAGAAATGATCGAAGGCAAACCAGCTTTGCCGTACGTCTGCAGGCAATTGCGAGAGCCCCTCATACACAGTATGCCAGTTGCCAAAATGCCTGAGCCCAGCAGGCTTCCCTTCTTTTAAGGCTTCCTCTAAATGGAACCATCCCTCATAGTTGACATCATGGTTGAAGTCGATATTCACCCGCGTAGCGGGATCATTGAGCAAGAACCATCCTGTCTTGGAGAGAGAAAAACGGTTGGTAGACTCGTTCACCAAGACCGTCCCAATGGTTAGCGACGCTTCCATCAGGCATTTCACTGCATAAAGCGACAGCCCCGTGCGTTGTGCCACTTCCTCAAAGGTTAGCTCCTCATCTCTGAGAAGGTCGAGGATACCCCATTTAACCATCAATCGTGACACTTCGAACACCACAGGTCCGAAGGCGATAAACTCAGCTGCGCGCTGAGCATCACGCGCAGACAGCGTATCCTTGGTATATTTCTTTTCTAATGCTTCTGATAAATGCATTCTATTTCGTTATTTTCTTTGCCAAAAACGAGCCTAATCGTTTGCCTGCACTTCTAAACCCATCGCCCCAGAGATTGGACATGGTCCCGAAATGCCCGCCCTTGCCGTCAACGGTCAACTGGCAAAGCATCTCTCCCGAAGCAGCATCACGAATCTGGACCCGATCCTGATTGTTTCCTTTCTTATCCACATTCACTGGGATGAAGACCAAGACATACTTTGCTTTCTGAGGGGCTGGCAAGAAGGTAACATCCTTGACCTGCAGATACTTGTTCAGCTGAGGGAGGACTTGCTCCATCACCGTGGGCTTCAACTCCTTGTCCAATTCCTTCCGGGCATCCCAATCAGGCTGCTCCGCAGAACGATAAGAAAGCCAATCAGCAATGCCTAAGTTATTGATCTTCAGTTGCGACCAGTCAACTTCAAATTTCACAGTCTGACCATATAGGGCAGGCACATTGCCTTCCGTAATGGACTGCGCATTCATTGTCAATGACATCAAACATGCCATGAGTAAAATCACTGTTTTCTTCATACTATCTTTTATTAATTATAAATTCTTCAAGACAAGCGCGGAATTCGTCCCTCCAAAGCCGAAAGAGTTGGAAAGAACTGCATTCACCTCCATCTCTATCGTATTCGTGGCAAGATGGAGAGGCTCGCTATATTCATCTGGATGCTCAAAGTTAACATTCGGGGCAATGAAATGATTTTTCATCATTAAGATACAATAGACAGCCTCCGAGGCACCAGCCATCCAGCATTCATGCCCAGTCATGCCCTTGGTAGAACTGATCCAAGCATGTTTTCCCCTGAAGATGCTGTCCAAGGCGATCTCCTCGAACATATCTCCTTGCCGTGTAGAAGTGGCATGTGCATTGACATAGTCAATATCATCAGCTTCCATCCCTGCATCCTTCATTGCACGTTGCATGGCGATAACTGAGCCATCATCGGAAGGCTCTGATATTCCCCCTCCATTCGAGGAGAATCCGTAACCACACACTTCTGCCACGATAGGAGCGCCACGCTTCATGGCACTGTCGTAGTCCTCTAAGACCAACGCCGCCGCCCCACCACTGGGTATCAGTCCATCGCGGTCCCGGTCAAAAGGCCTTGAAGCCTTTGTGGGATCCCCCATCCTTTTGCTGAAAGCATTCAGCGCATCAAAGGATGCCATACTATAATAATTGGTTTCCTGTGCACCACCAACCAAAATACGGTCTTGCAAGCCTTGCTTTACGAGCAGATAACCCAATCCTATGCTATGTGAACCACTTGCACATGCAGAGCTAACCGTGAAATTAATGCCACGAAGATGGAAAATAGAGCTTAGGTTCATGTTCACCGTCGAATTCATCGCCTGGAAAATAAATCCAGATCCTAACAACTGGGTATCATGCTTTTCGTCCATCACCTTCGACGCCTCAATCACGGGCTTTGCCGAAGAGTCGTTTCCAAAGATACAGCCCACTTCGTGCTGCTTGAGGTAGTCCTCATCCATACCAGCCTGTTCGAAAGCCTCTTTCGCAGCCATATAGGCATACTCAGCTTCTTCTGACAATCCTACGCGTAAGCGTCGGGACAAAATACCTTTCAACTGGGGCTGAGGGACAACGCCCGTCAAGTCCGACTGATAGCCATACTCCAGTCTCACGGGTTCTTCACCAATGCCGCTTTTCCCTTCATGAAGGGACGCTGCCACTTCCTCCTTATTGGTACCGATACACGACCAGATGCCCATGCCGGTCACCACGACTCTTCTTTCCATCAAGTATATAATCCTCCGTTGATTTGAATCACCTGCCCTGTAATATATGCAGCATCCTTGCTGGCAAGGAACGCAGCCAAGGCTGCCACCTCTTCCGGTTTTCCGAACCTGCCTACCGGTATCATCTTCTTCAGTTTCTCTTGATCCAAGTCGCTCGTCATGTCCGTCGCTATAAAGCCCGGTGCGATGGCATTCACGGTAATTTTTCGGGCAGCGACCTCTTGAGCCAGAGCCTTGGTAGCACTGATGACAGCACCCTTGGCAGCAGAATAATTAGTCTGCCCAGGCAATCCTTTCATGCCACTGAGCGAAGCCATATTGATAATGCGCCCACAACGATGGATAAGCATGTTCTTCAACACACGTCTGGTGATATAGAAGAAAGCGTTCAATGTCGTGTCCAACACCTGATGCCATTCCTCATCTTGCATGAAGATCATCACATTATCCTTGCGGATGCCTGCGTTGTTGACCAATACGGAAACAAAATCTTCAGGATGTGCATTCTCCCATTCAGCAATAGCCTTCTCAATAGCGACAGGATCGGACACGTCAAAAGGAAAGAGCTCTGCTTTCCCACCAGCCTCCGTGATTTCCTGAAGCGTCTGTTGGGCTGCCTCCTCATTACTTCTATAATTAATCAGGACAGGTAAGCCTGTTGCGGCTATTTTCAAGGCAATCGCCTTACCAATACCCCGCGAAGCTCCTGTTACCAATGCATACTCCATATCTTCATATTACTTGTAGGGTGCAAATATACAACTTTTTTCTTAAACGTACCCTATTACTTAGGATTTTTAACGGCACCCTTCTCATTTTCAAGGAGTCCCAAGACATCCTGCGACAGCTACCATTTTATTGACTGCGACAGCTTGTCTCACTATGTAGACTTACTTCGCCAAGTATCTTAACATACTTCGCCAAGTATCCTTACATACTTTGACAAGTATCTTAACATACTTTTTTACGATGCCTTCATGGAGTTGATAGGTGGTAGAAATCTCCTCCTTTGGCGAAAAGAGCCATACTTAAGATGGAATTAAGATTGAAACACAATCAATTAAGTTGCGGACTTCGATGTGTCTTCTCTAATTATTTAGTATCTTTGCACATGATATTGGTGACGTAATACGTAATGCACATATGGTATCACCGTTGAGACGTGTAACGTTAACAGTAGTACTACATGTAATAAATAAAACAATAAAGATGGAGTTTCCCGAGGTTTATTCAGCGTCAGGTCTAATGGAACTGATTCAACAGATTGGCTTTTTACCGTTGCTCAACGGTGGCATTGTCGGTTTCTCGGCCGAAGAAATTGTCGATGAAGATTGTGGATATGTTGCTCTCCCTGAAGGCGGATGGGAATGGCCACTATGGAAATGGAAGGGAGAGATTGTGACAGAAATGCCATGCATGTATGGGAAATTCTTCAACAAGAAAGCGGGATTCATCAGCAAAGAATGGTGGCCGGATTTCTGCAATTACAGAAGGAGTAAATATCCTTATCCAGCTGACGATTCGATAGAAGAGGCCATTCTCAGTATGCTTCATTCAACGGGCAGTCTTATTACGAGAGAGCTTCGTAACGCATGCGGATTCAATGGGAAAGGCATGCGAAGCAAATTTGACAGTTATCTGACACGGTTGGAAATGGCAACGTACATTGTGATCGAGGATTTTGTCTATCCTCGTGACAAACACAACCACGAATATGGCTGGGGTTGGTCATTGCTCAATACGCCCGAGGAACTCTATGGCGCTGATGCTTGCAGATGCGATTGCTCCCCTGAAGCGTCCTTTCAAAAGATATTTGATCACTTGAAGAAAATTTTGCCAGAAACTACCGATAGGCAGCTACAGAAATTGATAGGTTGACTCGACTTTCGTAATTGAATCTTTTGCAAGGAATGATTCATTTGCGAAAGTCGAGAATCTATTTTTTGAAACCTTATATCTCAGATACGGTTATTTATCCGGCTGCTGTCCGTCATGCTCCTTCCAAGCACATTCGGTCAGTTTCATGTCAGTAAAGATGGCCTTAAAGGATGAATCTTCGGGTGAACAGGCGTAGATGCCAAAACGAATTTTTCCTGCGCCTTGCTGCATATGGCAGACGCGCATCTGAGTAAAGTGTACTCCGTCTTGCGAGCACTCAATGCAATAGTCATCCTCTCGACGGGACAGTCGGTACCACATTGTCTTGACCTTTGCTGGAATGGCGGTGGGCGCCCAGTCGGAATAACCATTGTTGGTAACTACGCTACCCAAATGCTGGAACTCCTCGTTTTCGTATTCCACACTGCCTTTCAACCAGTTTTCGCTGTCAAGATACATCACAATGCCGCATTGGTCAAAGCGATGATGGCTTCCCGTGAAATCAGTCTTTACTACAAAACTGAAGAACTTCTCCTCTGTCTCCATCTGGAACACAGGGGCGTTGTCGTTTCGGAAGTGATAGTATGTCCTTTGCCATAGGTCAGTTCTAGGCCTCGTAACGACTTCAATGGTGTCGTTTTTAATGGTACAACTCTTGGGTTGTCGCGTCCATCTGAAATTATCGATATTCAGAACCATAGCCTTTTGATTTTGTTCGGGAACTTGGCATTTGCTATTTTCTATGCCGAAGCAAGGTGCAAATATTGCCAGCAAGATGAAAGAAATAATAAAATGCTTCATTGAATTTATATATTGAGATTTGACTCACATGAATATTTCAAATTACATGTTTATTACGCCACGCCTATCAGGTCTATGTCGAAGATAAGCGTGGAGCCACCGGGAATGCCGGGCTGAGAGTATTTGCCGTAGCCCATCTCGGCAGGGATGTAAAGTTCCCATTGGTCACCAACGTGCATCTGCTGAAGGGCGATGATCCAACCATCAATAAGGTCGCTGAGTCGCATGGCAATCGGCGTGCCACCAATGCTCGTATCGAATTTCTTACCATCGATGGTCCAGCCGGTATAGTGGACGGTGACGATGCTCCGCTTCTGCGGTTGTGCATTATTAAGGTCGCCCGACTTCAAAACTTTATAATAGATGCCATTGGGGAGGGCTTTCACACCCTCCTCTTTAGCTTTGTCTTCCAACCACTTGCGGTTGGCAATGATGTATTCGCGCTTAGACATGCTGATTGCTATTATGGCTTTATCTTCTAACCTCACAAAGGTATAACTTTTTTCTGTAAAGTCGGCATTATCATCTAAAAACTTCATTGAAGTTCTTGTAAAAGCCGAGTTAGTAAGATTCCTTGGTACGCCCGTTGGCATCCATGTAAGGATGAATATACACAAAGAAAATATGCAAGAAAACATTGGGAAACAGATAATTATCAATATAAAGAAGCGCGGAATGGGTTCAGTATTCTTTCTGAGCAGCTTTACGTCCTATGGCGACATCAAGTCTGTTTCCAAGTCTTTGGGTTGACCAATGGCACTGTCATCATAAGGCTGGCTAATGGCATCTACCTATATCCAAAGTGAGCGACCTTATTGACGGATGGATGATCGCCATGCAGCAAATGCACATCGACAATCAATGGGAAATTTACATCCCTGCCGACAAAGGCTATGGAAAGTTCTCACAACCTGGCATCCCCGGAGGTTCCACTCTCATATTCATGTGAAAATAAAATGTTGCTTGGTAATCAGAAAGTTACGTGGTAAATGGTACAAAAATGTGCAAGTTGAAAAAGGCTATATTTAGCGACTACTAGGGCATTTACTTAACTTGCTGTTATGAAATATTAAGAGTCTGAGTTTTGTCTTTAACTTTTTATAAGTACAACTTATCCGCCCATGCCTTTCCATAATTGGATAGTTTTGCTTACCTTTGCGGTAAACAACAATAGATAGGTAGATATGGAGAACAAGAGTTTAGGGATGATTATACGCGAGGAGCGAAAGAAGAAAGGCCTTACACAAGCCCAGCTCGGCAGACTGATTGGTCTGAAGGAGTCTCGCGTGTCGAAGATTGAGCATGGTGCACCGATAACGCCAGAGGTGGCATCTTTCATTCTTGGCAAGATGGGGTCGGCATTGCAGATTAATGTCGTTGACAAATCAGGCTTTAACTCAGAGGAGAGTGATTTTTTCGTGTCAGTTATCAACAACTTCGCTGACGAGAAGAAGGTTCCTCTCACACAAGCCTACAGCTACATCGTGACTTTCAAGGGGATGGATTTTCTACGCCAATACCAGGACATTGAGAAGACCCTCAGCAATCAAGAGATTGTCAATGACGTCTCACGTGTATGTGCCAATAACGGTGGTCGTTTATGATACTCTATCACGGCAGTAACCAACTGATAACCAAGATAGACCTGTCAAAGAGCAAGGACTTCAAGGACTTTGGTCGTGGCTTCTATCTGACGAAGGATTATACTCGTGCAGTCGCCATGGCTCAGCGGACCACTGCTATTATTGGAGAAGGCAGTCCGGAAGTGTCACCGTTCATATTCAATCCATCAAAATGCCCCATCGATGTAAGGATAAAGAAGTTCGATGGCAGAACGGCTGAATGGGCGCTCTTTGTGCTAAGGAACAGAGAAAAGAGTACTCTTCATGCCTACAAGCATGACTATGACATTGTCATCGGTCCAGTTGCGGATTCACGTGTGGATGCCATATTATTGGAGTATCGAAGGAGCTATGGTGACGCATACGACAGAAGTTCAAACCTCATCAAGTTGGCAAAACTGCTGAAATATCCAGGCCCGGAATACATCCAATATTGCTTTTGTACAGAAAGAGGAATTAGACAATTAATATTAGACTTATGATTACAGATAAACTCGAAATAGAGAAATTGCTTACAAGGCTCACCACGTACATTGCCAATAAGTTGTACCTGTCAACCATGGCAGCAGTCGGTGCAGTATGCATGTCAAAGGTAGCCAATGAGCTGGCTGGAGGAAAGATACCAGAAGGAACTTCTTTTGATGAGTTGTCTGAACGACTGCTCAGAGAGGTAACAATGGCACAATGAGGAAAAACAATTAAAAGTCCTCCTATGTAACTGATAGAGAAGCCATTCACCTTCAATCCTATGATAGTAAAACGAACGAACCATCAAGAGAGCAACGGTCAATGATATTCAAGAAATTTCGCATCTCATTGACAGTGGTCGGAAAATCATGATTGCTTCCGGCAACACGCACCAGTGGGATGACAACCATCCTTCAAGAGGACAGATAGCGAAAGATATCGCCAATGGTGATAGTTGTCTACTCTTAGAGGATGTTAAACCATCGCCACATGGGCATTTGTTAAAGGTTCTGAGCCCACATATGCTGTCATATACAATGGGGCATGGCTTGACGATAGACCTTATCACGTCATCCACAGGGTGGCTAGCCTGCCACACTTCCATGGAGTCATGAGAGACTTGCTTGATTGGTGCTTCTCAAAGGACGGTAATATACGTATTGACACACACAAGGATAACGCCATCATGCGACATTGCCTTACAAAGTACGGCTTTACTTACTGTGGCATCATCCATTTGCAGAACGGTGATGAACGACTAGCCTATCAGAAATCAGTGGATAACTGAAAGTATGAGGCGATTTAGCTTCGGAACATATCAATACTGCCCACATATCCGCAGCCTTGACATTCGCATGTGCCGTCATCATAGACTACAACCTCCGGGCATCCACATTCGGGACAAAGTAAACCATCCATAATCGTAACGTTTATTTGAACGTAATCGTCTCCACGATTGCGTATTGTAGTCAAAATAAGAAATGCGTATCTTTGCATCTGAAATATAAAGATGAAAGATATATGTGAAACAGCTAAAGAGCGTTACCAGAAGGCACTGACCATTTTCGAGGCATCACTACGCCGTGGTCGTCCGACAAAATTATCAGAGGTATGTCGCGACAACAAAGTCTATTATCGCGGCATGCTGAAATGGCTTTATCAGACAGGCCGTACAATAGCAGATATACGCAAAGGTATTACCGCCGAATCCAAGTCAGCAGAGTCTTCCAGGTCCCTGTCGTCTTTTGTAGAGATATCAGAGGCAACGGGAAACATGGAAGAAGGTCATCCTTCTCATTTGCTCAGCAATGTCACTCTTGCCATCGGCAAAGGCGTCACCCTAAGTATAGATACAGCCGATGCAGGGTCGCTGGCAGAGTTTGTCCTTAAGCTCGTCAAGGAGGGAGGAATATGTTCGGACTGAATGAAAATATGCATTATTATCTATGCACCAGGTGTGTGGATATGCGCAACGGCATTAACGGACTCTCAAGGATAGTCCGCGACGAGATGGGGCTTGCTCCTCTGGACGGCGGTATATTTGTCTTCTTTTCAAAGAACAGGCAAAGTGTCAAGCTGCTCAGATGGGATAGTGACGGTTTCATCCTGTATCATAAACGCCTTGAACGAGGTACGTTCGAGGCACCCTCTATAAATGAGTCGACAGGACGCGCAGAGATGCCATGGAGGACATTTTCTCTCATAATGCAGGGAATCTCTACCAAATCTGTAAAATACCGCAAGAGGATGTATATTGATGTTTAGAGGTTGATATAACCTGTTGATTACCAATAAAATAGTTGTAAAATACCTGTCTGAAAGTTTTGCCATTACATAAAATTTTATTACCTTTGTAGATGTAATGACAAACGCCCAGATCATAGAAAGTCTAAAGGAAGTAATCGCCTCGCTCAAGTCGCAGATCGAGGTGTACCGCTTTGAGCGTGAGCAGGACAAGCGCCAGATTAATGCGCTGCTGTCCGTTATCGCAGACTTGAGAAAGGAGATAGCCTCCCTTCATGAAGCCATAGATGTGAATATCTCGGATTACACCCCAAATAGAAACCTCGTATGCCGAACAGCACGTACAATGATATGAGCGGTCGATGAACACGAAAATAGGAGATAAACATCTATGATTAGTGTTTACCTCCTACTTGATTATACAATTTAGAAATTGCCACAAAATTCACTACTTATTCTTAATATAGAAGACATACTTTTTACAAAGTATTAACGAATCTCTTAGTATATAATCTTGTTCTTCTATAGGAATTTTATCTTCATCTTCTTCGAAAAAATAATCATCTCCATATGAAAAAACTACAAAATGCTTTTTTTCATTTACACTAAAGCAGTTTTTTACATTGCTTGATAGACTTACTATATTGGCAACAATCGATTTGTCGAATTGCCTAACAATAAGCCAATGGAAAAAATTGGCATCCAATCCCGTTGGTGCTATAGAGACTGCTCTAATGAATATAAACTCATTATTACATATAAATATGTGTGGTGGATATTCCATATGGCTTAACCAGTTACATATTTTTTGATTACTTTTTAACCCCTCAATTTTTTTCTTTGTTTTGTCTTCAATTAGAATTGTTTTATTTCCGTTTGAATAATCTCTTAGTGCTTCGAAATCTATGTTTAAGTATTTGGCGCTATTATTTTTAGCCTCGGAATACTTAGCCTTATGGGAACAAGAAATCCCCATAAGGCTAATTAAAACATAAATAATTAAAAGTATTTTATTTCTTTTTGTATGTTCCATCCCAATGATTAGTATGATTTTCCTTTTGCCATAATGTACTTAGATGCATGAATGTAGTATTGCCATACGCTGCTGTTGATTCATACTTGTATGCCCACTTTGAATTTGTCTTATAATTTCCCATCTTCCAAATATCATGAGATGGACTCGAGAATTTAAATCCTGTTTTATAAAAACTTTTGTAAGCAGGTCTATCTTTCATATGAAAATCGCTTCCATGCCAGTAATAGCCGCCATTAGAATAATCGTATTCATCTAAAATTCCACGTATCAATCCTTTATAAGCATTTTTTACATGGTTTTTGGGAGCTTTGGCATTAAAAATTTTATCCCGTTCATTATAGCCATAGATGCCACCACCTGATGCAATTTCTAATGTTGTCTTATTATCTGCATTACCTCTATTCTCCAATACAGAATAAATAGCAGCAGCTTCTTTCCAAGAGTTATTCTTACCTGGGGTACTTTCAGCAAACAAAGTGCCTGCTAAATTATTAAATTCATCTTTGGTAATGGCTTCATTCTTATTGTTTCTCAATTGCGTCTTTCGGTAAATGAGATTATATCCACTTTTTTTGTCAAATCGATAATCTTCATTTCTTACAGCAAAAACATATTGAGTTTTCTTCTTGTCATCACCTAAATATACCCCATCCATAGTATAATAAGAATCCATACCTTTTGGATCAATAAAAATTAAAGGATTATTGTTTACAAAGCAGTAGCTTGTAAACATTGGATAATCATCTTCTAATGGGTCTGTACTTATCCATAAACTTACTCTAGGCTCATAGTATCTTGCACCATAATAGTACATACCCGTTTCCTCGTCAAACTCCTTCGCATTGAAGAGGTAAGGCGTATTCCACGTGTTGTTGCGCTCTTCTATGAAAACTTCGCCGAAAGGAACATACTCGATATGCTGGGCTACTTCGCCATCGAGGTTGGTGATATAGCTACTGCTGCCCAAGTGGTCGGGATGGTAGTAGAACTGCATCTTCTCATAGTCGTCATTCTCCTTGAAGTTACCACTGATAGCCTTGGCGCCAGCCGCATTTGCAGCCATCGCCTTAGCCTGTGCAGCCTCCATAGAGCCGTCGTTACAGCAGAAGCCCTCACCATCCACGTAGTCATTGTTGTCCTCACCATTGTAAGGAACATTAAATGTGGCATAGTTGTCTTTGATCACCTGCTGCTGGCTGGCGTACTTGCCCTTGTAATCCACGCTGACAGCATCAGCCTCACTACCGGCATACGCAATACGGCGAGGATCAGAGCCATAAGATGCAAAGCCACCGAGCTTGCTGACAATACGCTGACTGCCGATGTAGATATGCTTGGTGTAGCGTCCGCCTTGGTTGGCCACGAGATACGGACTGACATAGAGCGAGAACTTGGCAGTGTTCGTCCTGCCTCCTGCAAACTTGGAGTTCACATAAATCTGCTCTCCCTCGCCGCTGGTCTTCACCGTGCGCTCACCATCGGCATCGTACCAGTAGTTGCTCACAAAGCCGTTCTCATCTGCAGCCAACAGCCGATTTTCTTCGTCCCACTTGAACTTCTGCTCCGTAGCCTTCTCATCCTCCTTGCCGTCACGCTTCACACGACTGGTGTTGATGTAGACGAGGTTACCGTTGAGGTCATATTCGTACTTGTGTCCGTTGTTGATGTTCGTGCTATCCGTCGGTGTTCCCTCCGTGCGATAGTTTACGTCCCGGACATTTGCCAACTGGAACTTGTGTCCCGTAGAGCCCTGATAGGTGTAGGTGAGGTCGTAACCAGCATTGAGCGTGCCAACCTCATTAGTATTCAAGATCTTACCGCCACTCAAGACACTGGATAACCCACATGCAACACCTGTATCACTCCAGCAAAACAGCAGAAGTGAAATTAAAAAATAAAGGAGCTTATTATAATGAGACCTAAAAAGCATGTCTAATCAAACGAAGATGCCGATGACGGTAGCCTGGGAGAGATTGGAGTATCTCAGCAGGGACTCCTTGGGAACAGTGCGCTCGGAAAGGTCACGTTCTATTCTTCAGTTTCATATTTGTAGCCCACTTCTCTTACA
>CAJLYG010000039.1 GCA_905210845.1 uncultured Prevotella sp. | reverse complement strand
ACACTTATTGTAATATAAAAATATATTATAATATTTCTTGTTTGAATAGCATACTCACCATTTAAACCAAGTATAACATCCTGTATAAGCTCAATTAAAATCATGATATTCAGCAAAATTTTAATAAAAAGATTACTTTACAATTAGTACAAGAAGACTATTTTTATATTTTTAATAGTGCAAGAAGATTAAAACCATCAAGTATCTATGGAAGAGGATTAATTACAATAGATAGTGACGAAGCTTTTGAATTTCAAACTGCAATAGATAAGAACGATATTATGTGCGATGACTATGTAAAAGATTCAATTAAAAGCTTGAATAAGGAAAGAAAAACAAGGGCTCCTAAAATTCCTACAATTCCAAAAAAAGTTGAAGTTAAAGATATTAGTACACGTGAAATGAATATAAATAATTTACCTATTGGAATTTTAAATAAAAATATAAAGACATGTTATATTAATTTAGAACAAAACATAGTAAATATTATTACATGCAAAGGATTAGAAACAATAGTAAATTTTGTAAAATCAATTATTGAGGAAATATCAAACATGAAAAAATTAAAATTAATGTTGTTTGACGAAGAAGAATTAACAGAAACAAAAAAATATGATTTTAAGGAAAAATTCAAGGAATTGGAAGAGATAGCTGATAGTGTAGAAAAAACTAAGATGATATGCGTAATAATAGGAATTGATAAATTTATTAATAATTTATCAATAGATAAAGAAAAATTTACGCAAGTTATTAAAAAAATAGAAGATTCAAAGAAAGGAGCATTTATAATAATCGATAATGCTACAAAGCTGAAAAGTCATCAATTTGATTCTTGGTATAAAGGCTTTGTACCACAAGGAAATGGTATTTGGTGTGGAAATGGATTTGATTCACAATTTATTATAGCATATGAAGCAAATAGAAGAGAAATAAATGCAAATTGTGGAGATAGTTTTGGATATATTGTAAAACAAAATAAACCTGAGTTTATAAAAATTGTAGGAATAGAAGAAAAGGAGGAAGAAGATGAATAAGGTCTTGATAAAATTGTATGTGCCGACAATCGAAAAAGTATATGATATATGGATTCCAATTAACAAAAGAGTATATAATATAGAGAAATTATTAATAAAAGGAATAAAAAGTTTTAATAGCAATTATGAACCCAAGGTATTTCCTGTTTTATACAATAAAGTAAATGCAAAAATATATGACATAAATGCGAGAATTATTGATACGGATATAAGAAATGGAACAGAATTAATTCTTATATAATTGTATTATAAAATATTACATAAATGTTACATAAATATTACATTTTTGTAATATTTATTGTAGATATTGAATAAAAAAATTTTTTAAATTAAAATTAAATTGTAAAAAAATATAGGAGGATGAAATATGGGAACAAATTATAAAGGAACATTAGACTCTTTATACTGGAGTCCAAAAGAAATTGCTCAATTAGCAAGTGATTTATCAAATTTAGCAGAGGAAAATATACAAAATAATATATTAAAGGCATATGGAACATTCAATGAATTAGGAACTTCTGGAAATTGGACAGGAAAATTATTCAATGATGTTGTTGATGTAATGAATGAAAAGAGAGAAACATTTATACTTGGTATTGATATACTATTAAATCAAATACCAGAAGCTTTAAATAATGCAGCAGGTGATTTAGCATCAGCAAGTGACGCTACAATATCAGGAGGAAACTATGCTGAAAAATTTGGTGGAAGTTCAAGTGCTGTTTCAGATTCATATGAAATAAACAAAACTGAAGATGATGGAGAAGGAACAATGAACTATCAACCAGAACAAGCTTCAGAGACAAAAGATACAATGGTAAAACTTTTTGAAAATGCTTTTTCTGGTTTAACAGAATATAAATCATTATTTGATACTCTAAAACAAGAAGTAATTAGTGAAAGAGCAGGAGCATATGATACTTTCTCAAGTAAAGTAACACAAACTGTACAAGATTGTAATGATGCTTTTGAAGAGATTTTACAAGCTCTAGTTACAAGTATGGAATCTGCAGACGAAAAAATCAAAGCAAAAGATACTTCTGCTTCACAAAAAGCTGAAGATATTAATTCTATTAACTAAAAGAATATATAGGTATTAAAAATAAAAAACTTATATAGGAATATACCTGTATAAGTTTTTTATTTAAAAATCTAAAATTAGGAGAGTTACTAATGAATAATTATGAAGAAAAAGTAGAAGAGTATTTTAAATTAGTGTATCCAGAGTTCGATCAATTATCAATAGATAACAAATTAATTGCTATAGAAGATGAAAAGTTAATTTGCGAACATTTTGAGGAAATAAACGAAGCATATAATAAATGTATGAAAGAAGGTTCATATTTTCAAAAAGAAGGATATAGTAGTCAAAAAATACCCGCTGTTGCCCCTTCATGATGCTGTCTCTTTGGAATTCTGGGGGTATCTGCTCGTCAAACAGCTCGTCATCAGGATTAGGCAGCTTTTCATCCCGCAGGATTTCCTGCGGCCGAGGACCTTTGTGATGCATCATCCCACGGTAAGGTCGACTGTATACCTGATAGACAAAGAACACTGCGAGCAAGCAGAGAACAGTGCCGAAATACATCAGCTTCTGGTGCTTGTAGATGAGCAATGGGGCAATGAGGAAATTATGGACCAGGAAAATAACCAAATACACGAGGTACATCTTCCAAATATCGAAAATCTCCATCCAGTCGAAGGTGATGTCCGAACGGTTCATCGTCCTCATGTACATGCTCGCCAATGGTGCTAAGAAGAGCAGTAGCCAAAGAACCAGGTAGATGATATTCTCCCTAAAATCGCGTAGATTTATTTTCATAAGCTATTTTGTTTAACGTTGTGGTTGTCTTTTTATTGCCAATAGGACCTGTTTTTCATGCCATTGCCGCAAGTGGAATGGGCATTACTACTGAGACTATGATAGATCAGGATGTCGTCCTCTTCCTCTTCTAAGTCATCGAAATCATCACCGCCCGAAGAACAGGATGCTGCAAAAATAGTGGCAATTGTCATTAATAGTAGATGGATGTTCTTTTTCATATCGCGTCCTCCTAATTTTGTTATTGGATGCAAATGTAATATTTATGGCATCTTGTTGCAAAAACATTCAATGAATCTCCTGATTTCTTCAGTGAAAGAATGGGCTGTGAGTTAACACCTAAGCTTACCTATGATGGAGGGCTAACACGATATAAATACTATTTAGAACCCATGGCTAAGGATCGTGATAGAGATCACGGCAAAATATCAATAGTTGCGCTTTTAATATGAATTTTTGTCCTATCTAATCTATTGGTATTCAATATCTTTGCACTCGAACAATCAAAACCGAGTAAATGAAAGCAAAGATCTATCTTTCCTTATTTATTTTAGTGATGACCTTCAATGCCCGTGCGATTTCACGAGAAGTGATCAACATCAATAGGGAATGGAAATTTAAATTAGGGAATTCGCCTAAGGCCATGCTTCCTACCTTTGATGACAGAGGATGGGAGAATGTCGGACTGCCCCATTCCTTCAGTATGCCTTACTTTATGTCTAAAGACTTTTATGTGGGATATGGTTGGTATAGGAAGCATCTTTCATTCACCCCTCAAGATCTTCGTGGAAGGATCTTCTTGGAGTTCGATGGTGTCTTTCAAGATTGCCGTGTATGGGTGAACGGACAGTCCGTAGGTCGACATGTCGGTGGTTATACGGGTTTTTGCCTTGACATTACCCAGGCTGTAAGACGTGGTGACAATATCTTGGCCATACAGGTCAATAACATTTGGAAAGCTGATGTAGCACCCCGCGCAGGGGAGCATACATTTAGTGGAGGCATCTACAGAAATGTCAGGTTAGTCAAAAAACAAAGTACTTATATAGATTGGTGTGGCGTCGCCGTTCAGACACCAGATTTAAAGGTCAATCATGGCAGCTCTTCTTCTGTCATGGTACAGACAGATATCGTCAATAAATCTTCCAAAAGCAAAAGCTACACGTTAATAACGTCTGTCATAGATAAGCAGGGACGAGTAGTTGCCACAACTCAATCGAGCCACGAAGTTGCAATAGGACAAAGACTGTCTGTGACCCAGAGAACGCCGCGGATAGAGACTCCCCATCTTTGGTCGCCAGATTCTCCTTATTTATATACAGTCGAAAGCAAATTGCTGGAAAGTCATAGGCTGATCGACCAGGCTACGACTACTTTTGGATTCCGCTGGACGGAATGGAGTGCCGACCATGGCTTCTTCTTGAATGGGAAGCATGTCGTATTGCAGGGTGCCAATGTCCATCAGGACCAAGCAGGATGGGGTGATGCAGTTACGGAAGCGGCAATGGCTCGCGACGTAAGGTTAATGAAAGACGTGGGATTCAATTTTATCCGTGGCTCTCACTATCCTCACGCCCCCCAGTTTGTTGATGCCTGTGACAGTATCGGCCTATGCTTCTGGTCGGAGGTCCCTTTCTGGGGCATTGGAGGATTTCAAGATGATGGCTATTGGAACAGTAGTGCTTATCCTATTCATGAGAGAGACGAGGCAGGATTTGAGAAAAGCGTGATGCAGCAATT
Organism: uncultured Prevotella sp.; assembly: GCA_905210845.1. Taxonomy (GTDB): domain Bacteria; phylum Bacteroidota; class Bacteroidia; order Bacteroidales; family Bacteroidaceae; genus Prevotella. Next base: position 14,741 of record CAJLYG010000039.1, on the reverse strand, counting down.
AGAAGAAATGATCAGGATCCATCGCAATCATCCATCAGTGATCGCATGGAGTATGTGCAATGAAGCATTCTTCTCTCGAGGGGATAAAATGAGAAAGGTGAGAAAGTTGTTAGCGAGAATGGTGGCAAGGAGCCATCAACTTGACAGCACGCGCGTTGCAGCCATCGGTGGAAGTCAACGACCGCTGGGATCTGAGCGTATTGATATCATCGGTGATGTAGCGGGATATAATGGCGATGGAGCTTCTATCCCGGAATTTCAGCATCCTCCCATTCCGAGCCTTGTCTCTGAATATGGCAGTGTAACAGCTGACCGTCCCGGTGAATACAGTCCTTGTTGGGGCGACCTGTCGAAGACTGACTCGTTGCAGTTGAAAGAATGGAGAAGTGGGCATGCTATATGGTGCGGCTTCGATCATGGCAGCATTGCCGGGAGTGCGTTGGGCAAGATGGGTATTGTGGATTACTTCAGGATACCTAAGCAAGCATGGTATTGGTATAGGAACCAGAACATGAACATCGCCCCACCTGCCAAGCGAAGAAACGGAAAGCCAGCCAAGCTTCTTCTCACAGCCTCGAAGACGGATGGAATCAGGACGGATGGCACGGACGACGTGAAGCTAACAGTCTCTGTCACGGATATTGAAGGGAATGGTCTCAGCAATAGTCCTGCGGTGAAGTTGATGGTTATTTCCGGTCCCGGGGAATTCCCTACTGGCAAAGAAATCCTGTTCGAAAAAGGTAGTGATATTCGCATACAGGATGGTGAAGCCTCCATTGCTTTAAGATCGTACTATGCAGGAGAGACGAAAATTGCCGCTATCGCTGAAGGATTGCCAACAGCCTATATCACGTTGCATTTCGTTGGGGGGGAGAAGTATTCGAAGAACAGCAAGGAAATAATAGCAAGGCCCTATCACCGTTTTGTAAGTTCTCGGCAGGAAATACAGACCTTTGGCTACAACAATCCCGATTTCTCCAGTAGTGACGAGAAGGGACACAATGCAGGTATGGCAACAGATGATGATGACTCCACATACTGGCAAGCATCTTCTACGGACAAGGATCCTTGTTGGACGCTTGATTCGGAGAAAAAACTATCGTTAAAGAGCGTAGACATCACTTTCCCAAACCAAGGAGCACGAAGTTTCTCTGTGGAAGTGAGTACGGATGGAAAGCAATGGGATACCATTGCGTTGAGAACAATATCGTCTCCAGGCGAGTTTGTTGAGATTTCAGAGGGTCGTGATGTCCCAGCACGATTTGTCCGCATTCACTTCAGCAAGGGCATTGCGGCGTTGAGCAAGGTACGGGTAAGAGGTATTGTCAAGTAAAGAATAAACTATAAACCTAAATTTTAGCAATTAATGATGAAAACAGTTCTGAAAGAAAATCTTCTTCGAAGGGTTTTCCTATTAGTGGTAGTTGCTATGTTAAGCAACGGATCACTGGTAGTAGCCCAAACGGGAGTTCAGAGTGCTCCCAATGTAAAACAGGAATCAATGGTTAAAGGAACCGTTGTCGATGACACGGGTGAGCCCGTTATTGGCGCTACTGTCATGGTAAAAGGCGCAAAAGGAAAAGGATCGGTGACGGATTCCGATGGAAATTTCATGATTTCTGGAGTGAACAAAGGCACATTAGTCGTGAGCTATGTGGGTTACAAGTTGAAGGAAATTCCTTTTACAGCAGGTCGCTCAATCAAGGTCTCTTTAGAGCCGGATACAGAGTCGCTTGACGAGGTTGTCGTTGTTGGCTTCGGTACGCAGAAGAAAGCGAACCTCACAGGTAGCGTGGCGACTCTTGATGCTAAATCATTTGATAGAAAGCCCCTTACGAGCGCTTCTCAAAGCCTTGCCGGTCAGGTGGCAGGGGTTCATATAGCACAATCATCAGGTATTGCAGGTAGCGACGGAGGACAGATAACGATTCGTGGATTAGGGACATTAAATAACACCTCTCCATTGATTCTCATAGATGGCGTTATATCTTCAAATATGGATATTGTCAATCCTGCAGATATTGAAAACATCTCTATTTTGAAAGATGCAGCCTCTGCGTCAATATATGGATCGCAGGCTGCAAATGGTGTAATCCTAATCACCACGAAGAAAGGAAATGATGGAGGAAAAGCAGCGTTCAACTTTAGTGCTGGTTACTCTATTGCCAAGATAACAAATCAAAGTAAGCCTAAAATGGTTACCGATACGGAAACCTTTATGCTTTTAATGAATGAAGCCAGAATAAATTCAGGACTGACACCGGCATTCTCTGATAAGGTTATCGAGCTATATCGTACTCCAGAATACAGGGATGCCTGTTCCACAGACTGGTTTGATGAAATATTCAAAACATCTAATACTCAGGAGTATAATATGAGCGTGCGCGGTGGAGGAAAGAAAAATAAATATTTCATGTCATTGGGCTATATGGATCAAGGCTCTATCGTGAAAAGAGGAAACTATCAACGTATCACCGGTCGTATCAATCTCGAAACGAATGTAACTGACAAATTTAAGGTCGGTGCAAATTTTGGATATACTTATGGTAAGCAGAAAACGCCAAATGGAAGTGTTAATGAAGTCTTCGCATTGGACATCATGCGTGCAACGCCATTGAATCCAGCATGGAACGCAGATGGAACAATTGCTTTGCCCGATAGTTATACGCTGAACTATACAGGTGATGTTCAAAGCGGGAATCCATTAGTCAACATGTTCTTCAATGAAATTGCCCAAACGAAAAATACTCTAACAGGAAATGTGAACATCAGCTATACGATTCTGCCAAAATTAACAGTGAGTGGTATTCTGAATGCCAATGTTCGGCTTTATGATTATAGCGATTGGAAGGGTGCTCCTTCTGTAAAAAACTGGAGATATGCAGAGTTGATGGAGATGGCTAAGGATCCTACTTCCGGTATTTCGGAGGATGATATCTCTCAAAGTTTTTATGGTTTAGGTAGTCTGAGTAAGAGCACTACGAAGGAATACCGCATCAATCCGTATCTTCAGATTGATTATTCTTTTACAGCAGGCTCGCATCATCTGAAAGCTATGGCAGCTATGAGTTATGAGTCTAACCATAATGAGTATTTTCAGACCTCAAGAGGAAAATACACTTCTAATTATGTAAAGATCTTAGATTCTGGCGACCCTACGACGGTTACAAACACAAGTTCTATTTCCAGCTATGCCGTTGTTTCCCAATTTGGACGGTTAAATTACGATTATGATAATAAGTATCTGTTCGAAGCCAATGTTCGCCGTGACGGGTCCTCCCGTTTTGGCTCGAATCACCGTTATGGTGTCTTCCCTTCCTTCTCTGCTGGTTGGGTGTTGACAAGTGAGAAATTTATGCACAAGATCCCATTCATCAACTTTCTCAAATTAAGAGCTTCATGGGGAGAACTTGGTAACCAGAGCATTGGCGACAATTTCCCCTATATAGCAAAAATTACGTACAACAATGCTTATTATGTATGGGGTAAGAACGTCACACCAGGTGCCAAGCCCAGTACCTATGGCAATCCAGATATTCATTGGGAGACAACAGATGTAACCAACCTGGGCTTAGATATGCATTTCTTTAATTCTATGTTGACCATTGAAAGTGATGTCTTTCTTAGGAAAACCCGTGACATCTTATATGATACTTCTCTTCCTTACGAGACGGGTTTTAGTTCTGTTACCACGAATCTTGCAAAAGTGCAAAATAAGGGCTTTGAGACAACAGTGAACTTCAAGAAGTCTTTCGCAGGGGTTAATATTTCTGTGGGTGGCAATGTTTCTTACATCAAAAACAAAGTCCTGTCTATCAATCCCGGTCTTACAGGAGAGACGGATCGCCATATCAGCGGCGATAAGATCACCATGCGTGGATATCCCATCAATTCCTATTATATGCTAAAATGGACCGGTAAAATATATCAGACGCAGGAAGAGGTTGATAACTCCCCTCATGTGTCAGGAGCTGGACCAGGAGATTTGGTTTTTGAAGATATCAGTGGAAAAGACGGTGTGCCAGATGGCGTTATTGATTCTTACGACCGCAAGATCATGGGTACGGATTACCCTACATGGACTTATGGTGCCAATTTATCACTTAGTTATAAAGGAGTCGGTTTCTCTATGGATTTTCAAGGCATTGCAGATGCTTATTCCTATGGTATTTGCGAATACTATACACCGACCTTTCAGGGTTCCAATTTTGCTCAGTTCTGGACACAGCGCTGGACTCCAGAACATCCCAGCAAGACAGTTCCTCGGCTCTGGGTGGAAAATGGACCCAATAACAACTATTACAATAGTTATTTCTTAATGGATCGCTCTTATCTTCGATTGAAGGATATCGTCTTGAGCTATGATTTTCCTGCCGTTGCTACCAAATTTCTTGGTCTTACTCATTTGCGGGCTTATGTTTCTGCATCCAATGTCTATACCTGGACCAAGAAAAACTACAGAGGCTTTGACCCTGAACGCTACAACGGTGCGGGAGAACGTGGAGGTATTCCTCAGGCTATGACAATGAAATTAGGGTTAGATTTATCTTTTTAATTGGGAAACAAATGAAAAAATATTATATATTTCTTATAATACCGTGTCTGGCTTTATTGATGTCATGCAATGATTTGTTAGATCTGAAGCCAGAAGATGCAGTGTCTAATGAGACGTTTTTTAATACGAAGACCGATTTTGACCAAGCCATTACAGGTCTGTATTCTCTATTACGTCCTACCAATTCGGATGCGAATGATGGTGCGTATGCTGGAAATCTTTATTGGAGTGTATGCTCTGATGAGGGATTCTACAAATATAGCTGGACAAACCCATGGTTTGATATTTCGAGAGGGGAACTTACACCTGTGACCAGTGGCATTTCAGGCATTTATGCGAACCTGTATAAAACCATATACTGGGCAAACACGATCATGGATGCTATGGATAAGCACAAGTCAGATTTCAATGAGGACTATCAGAAATTTATTATGGGGCAAAGTCATTTTGTCCGTGCTATATGCTATATCCGCCTTACGAGCTTGTGGGGAGCAGTGCCTATGGTGGACCATATCTATACCCCTGCTGAGGCCAAGTTGCCCAGGAGTTCAGTGAAAGCATTACCGATAGTCTCATTATTCCAGACCTTGACATTGCAGCTAACAGCCTTGATGAAGTCCCGTATGGTGGAAAGGCAGGGATGGCGACAAAGCAAGCAGCCATAGGGATGAAAGTGCGTGCCTATCTTTATAATAAGGATTATGAAAATACGGTCAAAGCCGCAGAAGAACTGATGACAATGGCAATCCATTCTTCCTATGTTGGATTTCTTGATGACTATAAAAGTATATTTTCCAATAGCAATGAGGATAATAAAGAAATCCTTTTTGCTTTGAAGTATACGGCGGGAGGAACGAAACAAGGTTCTACTTTCAATACTCCTTTTGGCAGTAAACTGCCTGGCTTACCAGCGGAAAGCATGAACGGTACATGGGCATCATTCTCCATAACACCAGAGTTGTTGGATTCATACCCTCTTGTTGATGGAAAGACGGTGGCACAGGGTTCTACAGCCGTAGTAGACAGCGATGTATGGGCCAATCGTGGACCTCGTTTTGAGGCAACCTATTACATCGGTGACCATTCAGTACTTAGCAATGGCATGAAATACACAAAGGATTTTGTGTGCAACATCAGTAATCAATGTGCTAAAGATTATCCGTTGACATTAAACAAGGGATATATGAACGAAGACAATAAAATAGATTATTTACAAGAAGATGAGTCCGATTTTATTGTACTAAGATATACGGATGTGCTGCTGATGTATGCGGAAGCAAAAACCATGTTAGGACAAGTGGACCAGAGTGTGTACGACATCCTAGACAAAGTAAGAGATCGTGCCGGTCTTCCCCATGTAAGTCGCGGACAGTCTGCTGCCCAAATGATGAAGACAATTCAAGATGAGCGGAAATGGGAGTTTGCCTTCGAGGGAATTCGCTATTTTGACATCCGACGATGGGGTATTGCTGAGGATGTTTTCAACGCAATATCATCAGACGAGAAATATGACTTTGGATCACATAAAGTGTTCAAGAAGTCTAATTATCTATGGCCCATACCTCAGGATGCCATTGATGCAAATCCAAATTTATTGCCAAACAATGAAGGATATTAATTAAATATAGGTTGCAATGAAAAAGATAATATATGTCATTTTATTAGTGTTGTCACTCAGTATTTATTCTTGTAATGATAACGAGGACTATTCCCTTCACCGGCCCGACATCCCGGAAAAACTTTCTGCCACGAAGGGAGACACTTCGGTATTCTTGTCGTGGACACCTGTAAGCAATGCTTCTTACTATATCCTTGTCAGGGGACTTGATGTTATTGCAGACAGTCTTATGTCAACAGAATATGAGGATAGCAAAGCTCCTGATACGCTTACGGAATATCGTGTTTATGCTGTCAACGACAGAGGATGGCGTTCACGTGGCTATGCCGCTGATTCTGGATACCTTGGCATACCAAAAGGTATCCTTCCAAGGGCACCAAAAACACTATCGGTCTCCGTGGACAATTATCAAGGTTGCCTGTTAAAATGGACAAATGGTCGTTTCGCCAACTCATATTCCATTTATAAAGATGGTAAATACCTGGCTACCACAACAGACAATTCATTTATGGACTATACTGCTTCTACTGGAGGAAATAAATATGAGGTTTATTCTATGAACGACAATGGAAAATCTTCTTCTGCAAAAACAGCCGAAGGTGCTAAGGCCTATGTCTTCCAGGATACTTATGAAACCTACTCTACAGGGAATGTCATTAAGCCGTGGACCTTTGTCGCTGACCGAATAGCTTACTATACGGAGGGGACTCCAACTGTAGCGGTTGATAACGTCTATCGAGGCTCTAAGGCATTACAGCTGAAGTCTTCCAAGGTTCAGTTACTCTTCGACTGGGGAGGTGTTTTCGTTGAAGGATATTACGAGGTGAGTTTCTGGGCATATAAGAAAGGAGGTACGTTCACCTTCGGTCCCAATTTCACTGAGTGGGAAGATAAACCTGGTGAAGGCAAATGGGTGCATTATGCCGTCCGTACAGGGCTATTAAAGAAAGGTCAATCATTTAATATGACCTTGGCAAGCGATGACAATCCTTTATACATAGATGATCTCAGCATAGAATATATATCACCATCTGCGATTGAGTAATATATGAAAAGGAAAATCATATTTTGGATTTTTTCCCTCATTGTTCTTGCCGTTAAGGGTGCGCCAGCAGATGTCGTCTGGCGTACCCCCAGTTCTAATTCCTCAGGCTCCATGCCTGTCGGAGGAGGCAGCATTGGGATGAATGTGTGGGTGGAAAACGGAGATATCTTATTTTACCTTTGTAGAAGTGGTTCGTTTGACGAGCTCAACACCCTGTTGAAGCAGGGCAGGTTCAGAATAAAACTGGAACCAGGTATTCATATCGACAAGTTCAGACAGACTTTGCACGTTAACGACGGGTATCTGACGATCACAGATGGAGAGACGTTGGTGACGATATGGGCGGATGTATACCATCCTGTCGCACATGTTGAAGTACATGGAAAGAAAAACTTGAGGGTGGAGATGATATACGAGAACTGGCGATATTTCGACCGACCGATTCGTCAGTCGGAAAGCTTTCAGACATCTTACAAGTTCGGAGTGCCTGAAGGAGCTAAGACTTTATGCGACACAGTAGATACAGGGAAATCCAGCATTATATTCTTTCACCACAATGCAGACAGCACGGTTTTTGATGCTACAGTCAGGCAACAGGGCTTGCTTGCAGTCAAGCCTCAGATGTATAATCCTTTAGGCGGTTTGATATTCGGAGGGAAATTGTCGGGAGATAACCTCGTGTTCAAGGGGACTTCCAAGGGTAAATATCAGTCAACAGACTATCAAGCATGGCACTACGCGGCGAGAAAGCCGGGACGTGAATTCCATTTTCAGATTGTTTTAGCAACCTTGCAAGGCTCTAAGACCGCATGGCTGGATGAACTGGACCGTATTGAGCATGATGTTGACCTTGTGAAAGACCGTAAAGCCTCACGCCGTTGGTGGAATGCATATTGGCTGCGTAGCTTCATTGAAAGTGACGGAGAGAGTGCTGAGTATACTCGCAACTATACATTGTTCAGATACATGATGGGCTGTAATTCCATGAGTCCGTGGCCAACAAAGTTTAATGGAGGACTCTTCTGCTTTGATCCGATTTTAGTGGGCAAGGATTTTCCCTTCACTCCTGACTATCGCCGTTGGCGGGGGGACACATACGGCGCAGAACCAGCGATTGCTCTATTGGCCCATGCTGAAGAGCGGCGACGAAGACATCATGCGACAACAGCTCGATTTCTATAAGCGCATATTACGTAATGCAGAGTTGAGTAGCCAAGTGTATTGGCATCATCATGGTGCCTGCTTCACAGAGCAGATAGAAAATTTCGGGTTGCCAGAGTATGATGAATATGGGAAGGACCGTCCAAGCTATTTCGATAAGGGTTTACAATATAACGCTTGGCTGGAATATACTTGGGACACCGTGTTGGAATTTTGTGAGATGGCTTTTGAAGCCAATCGATACACGGGTATGGATATAGCCGAATATATCCCTTTGGTACGTTCGTCGCTGGATTTTTTTGACGAGCATTACCGATATTTAGCACGTATGCGGGGGATTAGGGAGACCGATGAGAATGGCAAACTCATCCTCTATCCTGGCTCAGGAGCAGAGACCTTCAAGATGGCTTACAATTCCACCTCGACAATCGCTGGGTTAATGACAGTGACGAGGCACCTGATCGACTATGAGAAGAAGCAAGGTGGGGACACGACGTCAATCGCCCACGATGAAAGGTTTCTCAAGAGCTTGCCCCCTCTTAACTATCGTGAGGTTGATGGCCATCAAGTATTGGCGCCAGCTGTTGTATGGTCGCGTATCAACGGCTCAGAGTCCACACATCTCTATCCTATTTTCCCATGGAGAATTTATGGAATAGGAAAGCCCAACCTTAATATAGCCTTCAATACTTGGAAATATGATCCGTATGTAAAAAAGTTCAAGGGATATGTTAGTTGGGAACAGACGAATATTTGGGCGGCATGTCTTGGACAGACAGAGGTCGCTGCTGAATATTTGAAATATAAGCTTTCGGACGGTCCCTATCGCTTTACTGCTTTTTGGGGCCCTGGCCATGACTGGACACCTGACCATAATTGGGGAGGAAGTGGTCAGATAGGCCTTCAAGAGATGCTTATGCAAGAAGCCGAAGGAAAGATCTATCTTTTTCCTGCCTGGCCAAAGCAGTGGAATGTTCACTTTAAGTTGCACGCCTCGGGTAATACTACCGTTGAGGCAACCTTGGAGAGAGGAAAGATAGTGAAACTTGATGTTACTCCGAAAAAAAAGGAAAAGGATATAAGGGTGGGTCTCTGAAGTTTCATGCACGATTATTCTCCGTGCTTTATATTTTTTTGTATTTTTGCAAGAAAATGAGTGAAACATGATCAGAAGGTTCTACATCTTGATGTCCATCGCGCTTTTCTTGATGGCTATGCCGTCTTGTGCCCAGTATTTCAAACACATAGGGGTTCAGGACGGCATGCCTAATAGTACAGTCAAGGCATTGGTGCAAGATCGTCGAGGATTTATTTGGATGGGTACATTCAATGGCTTGTGCCGTTATGATGGAGTCAGTTTCATTACATATAAAAATGTGAAAGGCGATGAACAGTCTTTGTCCGATAGCCATATAGAATCCCTATGTCCTGACAGAAATGGGATATGGGCTGGGACAGTCAGGGGGCTTGATTTCCTTTCTTTTGATGATGGTAGATTCCACCATGCCTGTTCGGGCGGGAAGGCTATTCAAGAAAGTTTCCTTCAACTCATTCATGTCCAGGGACAATTGATCGCATTAACAGCCTCTGGCAATGTCTTTATCCAAAAAAGCAAGTACGACTTTGCCAATTGCTTTCCTTCATATCATGTCAAGATAGGTGCCATAGCTGCATATAAGTCCCATTGGGTATTGATGATGTCCAGCAAGAATTTATGGATCTATGACCTGATGAAGCGTAAAGTCGTAAGTACTATAGCCATTCAGCTTAAAGAGAAGCAGAATGATGAATATGCCTTATATTTTAGTGAAAAGCAAAACCTGGTTTATGCTGGGTTCGGAATCAATACGCCCAGTCTGGCTTTCAGGATAGACCGCCATCTTCAGTTGATACCCGTAGCAACGTATGTGCCATCAAGTTTAAAGGAAGTCGTGGATTTTGATGGGGCGACAGTCTTCGCCACGGATTGTGAGGGCTTGACAATCCTCAGGAATGGCAAATTTCAGACTTATACTCCTCAAAACAGTTCGATCAGCAGTGATGCAATACATTCCCTGTTGGTAGATAATGAGCATAACTTATGGATAGGAACCTATCGCGGGGGCGTTAATATCTTGACGAAGCGATACAATACCTTCCGATCACTCTCGCTTGCTGATAATCATCTTTCCAGCAATGTTGTCACCGCAGTGTTGGAAAGGAAGGGAATTGTTTATGTGGGAACTGATGGGGGTGGGCTCAATATTTATGACAAAAGGGCGAAACGGTTAGAGGTACTGAGTACGAAAAGGGGAAATCTGCCAGGTGACAATGTCTTGTCGCTCTCTGCAGACAAGAATTACCTTTGGATGGCCATTTATGGCAAAGGATTATATCGCTATTCTTTCTCCACCCGCCAAGTGCAGGATGTTCCTATCTATAATCCTAAAGGCTTGCCTTATAATAATATATGGCAAATATTGAATGTTGACAATGATCATTTGTGGGTCGTGGGTCGCTATGCTGGCATCTATGATAAGCATGCAGGAATTTTCCGGGCAATAAATGGCATCGCTTCAGAAAGGGTCAATTCTATTTGCTTCCGAAACAATACTGTGTGGATGAGCTCTGACCAGGGCATTTTTCAAGTTAGTAGGCAAGGTAAGATCCTCAAGCATATCCATGGGTTTAGAGGTGGCGACAATGTAGAGGCAATGTTCGTGGATCACAGTAACCGTATTTGGTTCAGTGTAAATGGCAGGTTTGGCATGCTTGATACGCAGAGTCTTCTCATCCATTACTATGGTCAGTCGTCTGGACTCTCCGACACCCATGTGGTAAGCATTGCCATGGATAGGAAACGGAATTTATGGTTGGGTACAGAGAGAGGGCTGTTCCGTATGGATCCGCACAAGAAATCTTTTACCTATTTTGGTAAAGATGATCATATCGGAATCTTGCAGTATTGTGACAACTCGTGCTATTATAATGGTCGGGACATGTATTTTGGCGGTACAGATGGATTGGTTGGCTTTAACCCGGATGAGATTATCACGATGCAGAAGAGCAATAAAGTGTACTTTGATGCAATAACGCTTATCAATGGTGGCGTAGTGCTTCCTCTTACAAATAATAGCAGGAAGATCAGCTTGAAATATGATCAAAATTTCTTTGACGTCTCTTTTTCTATACCTACGGCTCTTACCTCGTCGAGGGTAAAGGTCAAATGTAAACTTGAGAATTTTGACATACAGTGGAAGCCAGTTGAGCATTTACGCCGTGTATCCTATACGAATGTGCCACCAGGAAAATACATCTTCTTGGTAAAGGCTACTGATGAGAGCGGTAATTGGAGTAGTGAGCCATCGGCACTCGCGATTGTCGTTCGTCATCCGTGGTGGAATACGTTGTGGGCAGATATCCTGTGGCTGTTGCTGATGGTGACAGCAATCTATGCAGTATTGAAATATTATTTTCGAGAGCAGAAGAAAAAGATAGCAAGAAGGAGACGGGAACTGGAGAGGAAAATGAAGGATCGCCTGGAAGAAGAGAAGATGAATTTCTTCTCAGGCATTACCCACGAACTGCGTACGCCTATGTTCCTTATCGCGGCACCCATTGAAGAATTGCTACAGTCAAGTAAACGACCGGTTCAGGTGCCATACAGCTATTTAGAGAAGATATACAAGAATGTCCAACGGCTTAACCTCCTTATCAATCGTATTGTTGATATAAGGAAACTGAATACAGAAGTGTTAGCATTACGCAAAGAGAATGGTGATGTTATCGAGTTTTGCAGGAAATTGGCAGTTGACTATGAGGCATTATGCCATCAGAAAGACATTAGTTTTAGTTTAAATACTCCTTATCATGCCCTCAAGGTGGATTTCGACCATGAGAAGGTAGAACTCATTCTTTCTAATCTCGTTTCAAATGCTTTCAAATATACACCGGTTGGTGGCAGCATATCATTAAATATCTCATGGGAGGAAGGTCGCTTGCTGTTTGACGTCGCCGATACAGGGATGGGTATCAAGTCAGAAGATATCGGAAAGATTTTCAATCGGTATTTTCGTTCTGACAGTGCTAGGCGCACTAAAGGAGATGGGCTTGGATTGGCTTTCGTGAAAGAGCTTGTCAAGGTTATGGATGGTGATATACATGTGGAAAGCATCTATGGTAAAGGCTCCGACTTCTCCTTCACGATACCTGTGCAGGATGTGGATATGACGGAAGAAAAAACGATAGAGGACGTTGAGGAGAATGTGGAAATCACTGACAATACTCTTCCCACGAGAATCTTGCAGACGCCTGCGGCATCGCATTTAATACTGATCATCGACGATGAAAAAGAGACACAAGACTTGTTGGAGAGGTATCTGTCGACAGAATACCGCATCATCAAAGCCGATGATGGTAAACAGGGATTAGAGATGGCTTTGGAACATTTGCCGGATTTGATCATCTGCGATGTCATGATGCCGGTGATGAATGGTTTCGAATTCTTGCAGCAATTGAGAAAGGAACCCAGATTTGTGGATCTCCCAGTTATTATGTTTACTGCAAAAATCCTTGACGAAGATAAGTTGTCTGCCTATGAATATGGTGCCGATGCCTATATCATGAAACCCGTTTCATTGCGATATTTAAAAGCCCGTATTCATGCCTTGCTGATAAGAGTTGCACAAAAAAAGGCTATTGGCACGGATAGTGGGATCTTTGATGACTCGCATTGCTCCGTGGAAGACAAGAAGTTTATCATGAAATTAAAGGATGTTGTTATGGCTAATCTTTCAAATGATAGCTTTGATGTGACTCTATTGGCTAAGACGTTGAACATGAGCCACTCTGCCTTGTACAAACGGGTGAAGAATATTACCGGGAAATCTGTCATTGACTTTATCAATGATTATCGGATACATATGTCAATCCAGTTATTTAACCAGGGCGAAACGAATATAACGAAAGTTGCCGAAGAATGTGGCTTTAACGATATACGTAGTTTCCGCGCAGCGTTTAAGGCAAGGATGAATATGGCACCGAAGCAATATTTGCAGAATATGTGATAGTCATGAGTAATAAGCTTGCTTTCGCTTTCCTTTCTATGTACTGGAGATTTTTTTATATAATAGGTTGACAGGTTGTCAAAACCCTTTGTGCATCGGGCTTGTAACCTGTTTTTAGGTTGACAAAGGTTGACATAAGGTTGACAGGAAAAGCACATCTTTTGCTAAATTCTCGAGAGAATTTATCTCGACATCTAAGCTTCTTTCGTCCAGTGAGACGTATCTTGACACAGAGATAGCGTATAATTTTTAAAGTTAAAATGCCAAATAACAGGTAATCAGTTATTTGACATTATTATCTGTGCGCCTGACAGGCACATTATACCGAAATTCAGTGAAATCGTATGAAATCGAAAATGAATTAATTATCAGTAAGTTGGGATGAATTTTGAATTCTTAATGATATTTAAAATACTCATTGTCTACGCCTTTGTCGCCAGAATGTCGCCAAAAATTGCTTAACTTTGTGCCATTAAGACTCAATCTCTATGGCAACAATTCTACTAAGTTTATCGTCCAAAGAAGATAAGATAACCCATCGTAGTGAGGTTCTTCTTCGGTTTTTGCCTTTCCATGGCTTGAACCTTCGCTCGAAAATGGGTATATTCATATATCCCCATCTCTTCCGCTATTTCGTTAGTCGCACTGCATCTCAAAAGGCTGGCGTCATAATACCACGCATTCCACTCAAAAAAACTGCCATCAGTCTCATTAACAAATACAAGGGTACTGACGAGAAAGGACGACTATTCCCATTTATCAGCCCTGACAAATATAATGAGGCTATAAGGAAGATACTTCTCATATGCAGCATAACAAGGAATGTGCAGGTGCGCAATTCGACAACAGGAGAGACGGAGATTAAGCGCATCTGTGATGTGGCAAGCAGTCATATGGCAAGACGGGCTTTTGTCGGTGCTGCTTATAAGGTGGTCAAAGACCCCAACATTGTTGGTAAGATGAGCGGTCACGTGGAGGGAAGCCGAGCTTTTAACCGTTACCGGCAGATAGATGACGATATATTAAGAGAAACGATTAACGAAATCTGATATGAAAAGCGAGAGCCAAATCATAGAGTACAAGGAGAGCTGGCACGACGAATATCTGAAGTGGATATGCGGTTTTGCCAACGCTCAGGGTGGCACATTATATATAGGTGTGAATGACGACAAACAAGTTGTTGGCGTCAAGAATGCAAAACGGCTGATGGAAGACATTCCTAATATGGTGAAAGACCGGATGGGAATATTGATTGACGTGAACCTGCTCGAATCTGTGCTTTATAAGCCCTAATTTAACCTCCTTAAAGTTTTATTT
>CAJLYG010000038.1 GCA_905210845.1 uncultured Prevotella sp. | reverse complement strand
GGGGCAAGTCATGATGCCTATTATGGGGAAAGAGCTTAGACAATACTATTTTACTAAATGCAAGATAAATGAAAAGATCAATTATTCCTTATGGGATTTTTGCACTGATGCTGTCCGGCACAGGGTTTATCCTGCCTGTCCATGCTTCTACAGTTGTACAAGAAGTGTTGCAAAGGAAGGGAACCATAGAGGTGCGCGGTACGGTAACCGGTAGCGATGGTCCCATCATTGGCGCGACTATCATGGTTCATGGCACGAAGACTGCCACAGTCACAGATGTGAACGGTCAGTTTACTATCCAGGTTCCGGTGGGTTCCCGGTTAGACATCACCTGCGTGGGATATATGCCCACCTCTGTGGTTTGCAAGTCATCGAAGCCTTTGCAAGTTGAAATGAAAGAAGACGCCACCACCTTACAAGGTGTCCAGGTGATCGCCTATGGTACGACAAAGAAGGTTACCGTCACCGGTGCAATCTCCTCGGTCAACCAGGAAGATCTGCTGAAGGCACCTGTAGCCAATATGGGTAATGCCCTCGCCGGTAAGGTGACGGGCTTGTCGAGTATCCAGATGAGCGGTGCGCCAGGTGCGGATAGTCCTACCTTATTTATTCGTGGTGTAGGCTCCCTGAGCACTGGGCTCTCCTCGCCGCTGATCTTAGTAGATGGGGTAGAGCGTTCCTTCTTCCAGTTAGACCCCAATGAAGTAGACAATATCACCGTCTTGAAGGATGCATCTGCCACTGCCGTGTTCGGCGTGCGTGGTGCCAATGGTGTCATCTTGGTTACTACCAAGCGTGGAAGCAAGGGGAAGGCAAAGATTTCTTTCTCTGCTACCACTGCGTTACAGTTCCCTACACGCTTGCCAGAGTACGAGGATAGCTATGGATGGGCGACGGCATACAACGGGGCACAGTTGCACGATGGCGTTTCCGAAGACCAGCTGATGTTCAACGAGGACGACCTCCAGAAGTACAAGGATGGTTCCTCCCCGCTCACACATCCCAGCACGGATTGGGTGGACATGCTGATTCGGAAGGCTTCCTTGCAGATGCAGTACAACTTCAATATATCTGGAGGATCCGACAGGGTGAAATACTTCGCTTCCATCGGGGCGTTTACTCAGGATGGATTCTTCAAGACCTTTCATAATGCCAACGACAAGGGCTTCCGATATAATCGTTACAACTATCGCCTGAACCTTGACCTTGGACTCACGAGCACGACTAACTTGAAGGTGAATGTAGGAGGATACCTGAACAATCGGCAACAGCCCAACTATAACAATGGAAGTACGTCAACGGTCTCCTATCTTTTTCGGGATATCTATACCGCCGCTCCTTTCAGCGGGGCAGGGATCGTCGATGGCAAGCGCATCCGCGTATACAACAGTAAGTTCACGGATGTGCAAGATGCCCTGAACGTCTATTATGGCAAGGGATACAACACCTATGCGAACAATGTGCTGAACTTCGACATGCAGCTCACCCAGCAGTTGGATGCCATTACCAAGGGATTGTCCTTCCATATCAAGGGAGCCTATAACAGCGGTGTCTCCATTTACAAGCGCCGCGAAGGTCGCATGACGGCATATGAGGCATACTTGAAAGATGGAGAGGTGCAGTTGAAGCTCATCCAGGAATATCAGAAGATTGGATATAGTGAGTCGGATGGACTCTCCAGGAACTGGTATCTTGAGGGAGCCTTCAACTACAAGCGCGACTTCGGTCCCCATCATGTCAGTGCCTTGGCCATGTACAACCAGACCATGAAATACTATCCTGCAGGCAGCTATCCCGGCATCCCCAGGAGCTACGTAGGCTTTGTGGGTCGTGCCACTTATGATTACAAGACCCGTTACCTTGCTGATTTTAGTATGGGATATAATGGCTCGGAGAACTTTGCAAAGGGTCATCGCTATGGTTTTTTCCCTGCCGGTTCCTTAGGATGGATTCTCTCTGAGGAAGGATTCTTCAAGCCTTTGAAGAAAGCAGTGGGCTACTTGAAGCTGAGGGCTTCCTTAGGAAAGGTCGGAAACGACCTGACAAGCGACAGCTCCCGTTTCCTTTACCTTCCCAGTACCTATTACCTGAGCAGTGGCAATTACAGTTTTGGCGTTACCACAGGCTCTAAGATCCCTGGCGCAGCTGAAGGAAAGTTGGGCAATCCATTAGTTACTTGGGAGACGTCAGTCAAGACCAACTTAGGCGCAGATATGAAGTTGATCAAGAACCAGTTGACCATCAACTTCGATTACTTCATCGAGCATCGCAAGAACATCCTGATCTCCCGTGGTGTCATTCCCGGTTATCTTGCCGTTTCCTTGCCTACCGTGAATATGGGAAAGGTAGACAACCATGGATATGAGATCAATGTCAGGTGGGACAGTCATGTCCGTGACTTCAGATATTATGTAGGAGCTAGCTTGTCGTATGCCCGCAACAAGATCATCTATATGGATGAGGTGAAATATCCTTATGAATGGATGCAACGCACAGGTAAACCTGTCTCTCAGAATTTCGGCTATGTCACCGACGGTTATCTCGGAGGAAGACGTGAAGAACTATGAGAGCCTGAAAGGCAAGGAAGGCGGCATCCCCGACCAAGGTAGTGGATACATCCCCTTGGCAGGTGACGTGAAGTACAAAGACCTGAATGGGGATGGGAAGATTGACGAGAAGGATGTCCGGGATATTGGCTATCCGATGTATCCTCTGTATTCCATGGGTATCAACATGGGATTCTCCTACAAGGGCTTTGACCTGTCGATGACTTGGTCGGGAGCCTTTAAGACCTCTCGTATGCTGAGTTCCACCTACCTGGAGCCTTTTGGTCACAGCAATAATTTCAGTCTGATGAAGTACATGGTCGATGATGCCTGGACACCAGAGAAAGGAAACTCTGCCAAGGCACCCGCTTTGTCATTCCGTAGCAAGGGCCATAACTATATGAGTTCCGACCTGTGGTTGCGCAATGCCTCTTATCTTCGCTTAAAGAACATCGAGTTAGGCTATTCCCTGCCACGGTCCGTCACCCAGAAGTTGCATGTCTCTTCGTTGAGAGTGTCCTTGTCAGGCTATAACCTACTGACCTTTGATAAGCTGAAAGTCTGCGATCCGGAGACCAATCCGAACGGGACCGCTTATCCGATGATCAAGATATTGAATTTTGGTTTACGTATTGGCATTTAAAAGAAGAAAGCAATGAAAAAGATAAAAAATATCATCATGGGCAGTTTGTCAGTAGTTCTGTTGGCACTGACCGTTTCTTGTGAGGACATGGCTTTTGGCGATAAGTTCCTACAGAAGCCACCCAGTTCTGATGTGACCATCGATACCGTGTTCTCCACTTCAGAGTATGCGTCTCGCGTATTGTGGAAGAGTTATCAGTATCTGCCCTACGGCATGGAGACCAGTGGCTATTCCACGCAGATGGAGTTCAGTACCGTTGAGTCGTTTACTGACATCAACTATGACAATATGGGCTATTCCTCCATGCAGAAATATTATTATCCCGGTCTTTATAACGCAGCGACGGAAGATACAGGATGGCCTCCCACGAAGATGCGCTATACAGGTTCAGGATTCTGGACAGGTATTCGTCATGCCTGGCTCTTCTATGAGAATGTAGACAGGGTGCCGGACATGAGTGATGCGGACAAATCGCGGATGAAGGCAGAAGCCAAGGTCGTGATCGCTGTGTACTATGCACACATGCTCCGCCATTATGGTGCACTTCCCATCATCGACCATGCCATCGATATAAACGATAAGGAAATGCCGGCACGTGCCACCCTTCAGGAGACCGTTGACTTCATTATCAAGCTGTTGGATGATGCCATCGCTTGTCCTGATCTTCCTTGGAGGATCAGCGATGAGGAAAGAGACAATTGGGATGGTCGATTCACGAAGGCAAGTGCCATGGCATTGAAGACACGAGTTTTGCTCTTTGTGGCCAGTCCTTTGTTCAATGCCGATCAGCCCTATTATCAAGGCGAGGCAGCCGACAAGCACATGGCATGGTTTGGCAACTATGACAAGAACCGTTGGAAATTGGCTGTTGACGCTTGCAAGGAATTCTTTGATGCCCTTGCCAAGAACGGATATTACAAGCTTGTGGAAGCAGGAGACGATGGGACGAAAGACTGTCGTGAGGCTTATACCAGCGCTTATTTTGACCGGGGAACCACAGAGTCGCTCATTTCCGTGAGGAGGGGTATCCTCAATATCAACCAGAATTCGTACTTTGACAAAGGACTGCGCTGGGGCGCATATTGTCCCACCAAGGAGTTCTTGGATATGTTCCAGCTCAAGGACGGAAGCGATTTCGACTGGAAGAATCCCGAGGAGGCAGCGAATCCTTTCAAGAATCGCGACCCCAGAATGTATGAGAACTTCATCCTTGACGGTGACCGGTATAATGGTAGGACAGCAAACATGACAGATGTCCTTTCCTCCGATCCTGTCAACTATCCTAAGGGATCCGATTGGAAGCAGGGACGTATCCATCAGCTGAGTTGTGCTTCCGGGCTGATCTGCCGCAAATGGGGACTTGATCGTAATACGGAAGCCTATACGCGTCCTATCCAATGGCCCTACATGCGGTTAGCAGAGGTATACCTTAACTATGCCGAGGCATTGAACGAATATAATGGCGGGCCAACCACAGAGGCGTATGCTGCCATCAATAAAGTACGTGCCCGTGTCGAGATGCCCCCTTTGAAGAGTGGGATGACCCAAGAGCAGTTCCGTGAAGCCGTCTTGCATGAGCGCGCCGTTGAGTTCGCTTATGAGGAGGTAAGGTTCTTCGACCTGATCCGCTGGAAGAGATATGATATCTTCGAGAAACAGCTCCATGGGCTACATGTCTATAAGAACAAGAACACCGGAGCCTATAAGCTCGTTCCTTTTACCCTCACCAAGTACGCTCGGTTCTGGTGGAAAGACGGATGGGATCCACGCTTGAACCTCAGTGCTTTCCCCTCGAAGGAAGTAAACAAAGGCTATGGACTGGTACAAAACCCAGGTTGGGAATAATCCCGTCTTATCTTTATCTGGTTTATATCATTAATATGCTTATACATTCATGATGAAAAAGAAATATTATCTGTTGATGATGACTGCCCTGATCGTTCCCGTCCATCTGATGGCACAACAAGACAGTTGTCAGACGATGCCCAACATCGAATATGGCCGTAGTGTGAACTATGGTCTCAAAGAGTCGACGACAGCCACTGCCTTTGCGGACAGTGAACGGCTCTCGCACCGAAAATCGATCAATACAAGTGATATCCTCTATGGTCTAATACCTGGTCTGAGAGCCATGCAGACAACAGGTGCTGCCTGGGAAACAGCTGCCGGTCTCTCGGTTAGGGGAAAAGGGACCTGGAACTCCACAATTCCACTTATCATTGTTGATGGTTTCCAGAGAGACCTGAATGCCATCACCCCCGATGAGATAGAATCGGTAACCGTCCTCAAGGATGCTGTGGGAACAGCACTCTATGGGGTCAGGGGAGGCAATGGAGTCATCCTTGTCAAGACCAAGAGAGGACATCTCGGGAAGCCCCAGATCAAGTTCTCGTATGAGTTTAACTTAGGAGAGCCACGCCGTAAACCGGAGTTCGTGGATGCCTATACCTATGCCAATGCCTTGAACGAGGCAAGGGTAAACGATGGACTGGATCCGAGATATAGTCAGCAGGAATTGGATGCCTTCCAGTCTGGAGCCTATCCCTATGCTTATCCGAATGTCGATTGGTGGGGAGAGTCGTTGCGCAACCATAGTTGGGGCGACAATGTTACCTTCTCCGTATCCGGAGGTGGGCCCTTCGTGCATTATTATACCCAACTCAACTATGTGAATGATGATGGTATCCTGAAACCTACCTCAGAGAACGATGGATATTCAACACAGTTCCGTTATTCCCGATTGAGTTCCCGTACCAATCTTGATATTTTCCTTTCCCGGTTTACGACCGTTAAGTTGAACCTCTTTGCCAACTTTTCTGAGCATAATCGTCCGAGTTCCTCAACAGGAAATATCTTTGGGGCACTCTATCAAGTACCAGCAGCAGCCTTTCCTGTCAAGGACGAGAACAAGGTATGGGGTGGAACGACGGATTACAGTAATAACCCTGTAGCCCAAATAGCGGGGACAGGATATGCCCGTTCACAGGTACGTAACATCTTTGCTGACCTCGACCTGAACGAGAAACTAGACTTCTGGGTGAAAGGACTCTCCGTGGGCCTTAGGTTAGGACTGGACAACAGAGCTTCCTATTGGGATTCAAATTCCCGAAACTTCAAGTATGAGGAAACAATTTATAATTGGGATACACAGTCGTATGAGCATCAGGTACTCAGGAATGAGACCTCCCTGAGCTTCAGTCACTCAGTAGGATCTTCCTCCAATCATTTCCATTTCAATGCCTATGCCGACTATCACAACACATGGGGGGAGCATCAGTTATCTGC
Source organism: uncultured Prevotella sp. (assembly GCA_905210845.1). GTDB lineage: Bacteria > Bacteroidota > Bacteroidia > Bacteroidales > Bacteroidaceae > Prevotella. Next base: position 12,902 of record CAJLYG010000038.1, on the reverse strand, counting down.
AGAACTACTCTATGGCATGGACAAGATCAATGCTAAGGGGCAGAACAATTCCTATTCCTATATTGATATGGTTGGGCAAGCCCATTACACCTATCTGGGTCGATATATTGCCGACCTCTCTCTGTCAGGATCTGCAGCAAGTGTACTCCGACCCGGTCATCGTTGGGGATTCTTCCCCGCTCTGGGAGCAGCCTGGTTGATTTCAGAGGAAGCTTTTGCCAAGTCTGATTGGCTCAATCTTCTGAAACTCCGTGCCAGCTACGGCATTTCCGGTCGGGCAGATTACCCCTATAACTTGGATGTTGATATGTACGACAATGGTGGCTCTTACCTGTTCGGGAAGACACCTACAGGAAGTACGGGACTGAAGATTAAGCAGATAGGAATGAGGGATCTTACCTATGAGAAGTCGCATAAATGGAATGTAGGTCTCGATTTCCAGGCTTTCCATCGTCTCACAGCTTCCGTGGATGCCTTCTATGACAAGCGTACAGACATCTTGGTAGGAGCAAGCGGCACAGTATCCTCCATCTTTGGAGCCCCTATATCCTATAAGAACAATGGTAGGGTAGACAATTATGGCGTGGATGCCGACTTGCATTGGAGCGACCGGATCGGCAGTCTTTCATACACCTTGGGTGGTAATCTGTCGTTCGCACGTAATAAGATCAAGCAGGAAAACGAGGAGTATCGCGCCTATGATTACCTGAAACGTACTGGTCGTCCCTTAGGGCAGTACTTTGGCTATGAAGTGATAGGCATGTATCAGAGCCAGGAGGAGATTGACAACAGCAAGGTAAAGCAGAATCTTTCAGAAGTACATCCCGGTGACCTGATCTATAAAGACCAGAATGGTGACGGTGTCATCGACTCTTATGACCAGGTGCCTATTGGCTATTCCAGTCATCCTGAACTTTATTATTCCTTCGACCTGAATGTTGAATACAAAGGATTTGGAATCTACGCACTCATGCAAGGTGCTGCAAACAGGAGTGTTGTGGAGAGCACGCCCAGTATGTATTGGCCGATGTACTCCCATCGCACCATCTCGAAGGAATACTATCAGAACAGATGGACACCGGATACACCGAATGCCAAGTATCCACGTCTAACCTCCACAGGGTCGGCGAACAACTATACCAATAACACGCTGTGGATCCATAATGGGTCCTTCCTGAAGATGAGAACACTCGAGGTGTATTACAACTTCCCCAAGGGGATGTTGGAAAGGACAAAGATCCTGCATGGAGTAAAGGTGTATGCTCGTGCGTATGACCTGTTTAGTCTCGATTCCATCAAGAAGATGGATCCGGAGAACATGGGGACTTCCCATCCTTCCTTGACGCATTATGCTTTAGGATTTAATCTCACCTTTTAAAGAATCAAGAAAATGAAGTACAATACAATCAAACTCGCTGTGTGCTGTCTTGCCTTTGGCAGCCTTGCGGTCAGTTGTGACTTTTTAGACAGCAGTGAGGCAACTTATTATGATAAGGACGAGATCCTGTACAGTCCTTCCAGGGTATCTCAACTTTGTACGCAAGTGTATTCCTATCTGCCTTATGGATTAGGTAGTGAGATGCACGACGCAGGGTCGGACGATGCCATCCATGTCTATCCTACGGCTTCTATCTGCAAGTTTACGAATGGCACATGGTCGGCAAACAACACCATCAATGATGTGTTCGGAACGTATTACAAGGCCATTCATGATGCTAATTTCTATTTGGAAAACTGTTTGGGGCTGACCTTTGATGATTGGAAAAACTCCGATGGCTTTGCAGATACCTATAGCAATTACCTGAACTATCAGTATGAAGTGAGATGCCTGCGTGCTTTCTACTACTTTGAGTTGGTGAAACGGTATAAGAACATACCGTTGGTTACCCATACGCTCACGGAGCAAGAAGCAGATACCATCTCACCAGTCTCTGCCTCCAAGGTCCTCGACTTTGTTGTGGCAGAACTGGATACGGTGGCAAAGTATCTTCCTAACAAGGCTACCGATCTCCGTGGCGCAGCTTCCAATATGCAGCGTATGAGCAAGGGAGCTGCATTGGCACTGAAGTCAAGGGTTACCCTTTATCAGGCAAGTCCCTTATTCGCTGGTAGTGACGACCAGGGAAAATGGAAGGCAGCCGCTGCAGCTGCCTATGATGTGATTCGCCAAGCTTCCGCCTTTGGCTTTGCTCTTGATGGTAATTACAGTAATCTCTTTGGGTCAACCAATAATCAAAGTCCTGAAATGATCATTTGCCGCCCAGGAGGAAAGACAACCAGTTTCGAGTCTGCCAACTTCCCTATAGGCGTGAAGAATGGCTATGGAAGTACTTGTCCAACGGAGAATCTTGTAGATGCTTATGAGATGAAAGATGGCAGTGCCTTCGATTGGAGTGATCCACAGCAGTCTGCCAATCCCTATAAGAACCGTGATCCACGTTTGGCTATGACAGTCGTCTACAACGGAATGACGTGGCCAGCGAAGTCGGCTGTAGAGACATTCGAAGGGGGGAAGAATGGACTTCCCTTGCAAAATGCCACCACAACGGGCTATTACCTTCGGAAATACGTGAACAACAATACGACCTTCGAAGCAGGACAGACCACTACGAGTTATGACCATAACTGGGTGATCATGCGCTATGCGGAGATTCTGATGAACTATGCCGAGGCAGCTGCACATGCTTATGGTCCGGATGTTGTCCCAGAAGGCTATACACTTTCTGCAAGGGATGCTGTCAACAAGGTACGTGCCCGGAAAGGCGTTAACATGCCTCCTTATCCACAAGGAAAGACAACGGAGGCGTTTTTAGCCAGATTGGAGAATGAACGTCGTGTGGAGTTTGCTTTTGAAGACCAGCGCTTCTGGGATCTCCGCAGATGGAAGCAATTGAATGAGATGCGGCAGGTTTATAAGGTGATGATACATAAGCAAGCAGATGGGAGCTATCAGTATACCAAGGGATTGCTGGAGACCTATGATATCTCAGATAAGATGTATTTCTATCCTTTCTCGAATGCAGAACTCTTTAAGAACAGGAGCCTTGTGCAAAACGAAGGTTGGAAATAACTTCATTGCCGATTTGATATCCGGGACTGTATACGATGATGGTATACAGTCCCGGTCATCATTCTGTACTTTCATAAAATGATTACCATGAATAGAATCAAACAAGTTTTATTATTGTTGTCTCTTTGGATGATGGCATGTTCAACTTTTGCGGATAACTATCCAGTCAACTTTGACAAAGAGACAAAGAATACGCACAAAGACCGTATTCTCAAGTCCATTTCCTTTAATGGCAAGTCCATTGTGATATCCTCGTCCATGGACGATAGGAGAATGTATTATGATCTTACTGCACAGGTATTCCAAGCCATTGCTGGTCAGGAAGTAAGCGTGAAATTTAATTTCTCACCAGGATGGATGAATGGATATGTCTATATAGACCAAGGCAATGACGGGAATTTCTCCGCAAATGTCACGTCCAACCACCTGATTCAGGAAGGAAGCGACTTGATGAGCTTCTCCAATTATAATGGATATAACAGCCTTGGCAAAAAGAATGCCACTACCAATACCATTGTTATGCCCTCATTTACAATCCCAGTCTCATTGGCTCCCGGTGACTATAGGATGCGGTTTAAAGTCGACTGGAGCAGTATTGATCCCGGTGGGCGTGTTGATGCTTCCAATTCTATCATTAACAATGGGGGTACCATTGTGGATGTCACCTTGCGTATCCTTCCAGCCCAAGTCACGGTCAGCGACCATTCTACTGGCGGTAGAATCTTAGATGGGGAAGGAACGACCTTGCAAGACCGTTATCCTCGGTATCAAGCAGTTACCGTAAAGGCGGATCCAGATGCAGGCTATCTTTGCAAGGAGATTCGTATGTATGCGGCAACGGACAGCAATACGCCCTTAGCCGTTTTCGACTGGCATGTGATCGGTACAGATGGGACACTTACGATTCCTGCTCAATTGGTGAAAGACGATCTGGTCCTATCCGGAACGTTCGTCAAGGAGAATGAGGAAGATGCAGAGGACCCCTATCAGTTGGTTTTCGTTGATGAGTTCAATCTCCCCGATGGGTCGCAGCCTAATCCATCCTATTGGGCACGCTCAAAGCGTACCTCTGCAGTGTGGTCACGCTATATCAGCGACTCAAAGGATGTCGTGTTCATCAAGGATCACCAGCTTGTCTTGCGTGCCATTCCCAATCCAGATCGTAGTAAGGATCAAGTACCTATGCTCACTGGTTCTGTTGATACATGGAATCATTACGACTTTACCTATGGATTGGTGGAAGTACGTATGAAGACCACACACCATGAAGGGAATTTCCCGGCTGCTTGGATGATGCCCATCATCAATAAAGAATGGCCTTATCATGGAGAAATTGATATCTTTGAAACGATAGACAATCAAGATATTGCCTACCATACAGTCCATTCCCAATGGACAGATGTTAAGCCCTATCATCGTTCGCAACCTATCAATGGTTTCCATGAATACCAAAGGGTGGAGGACTGGCATGTCTATGGCTTGCAATGGACTGCGGACAGCATTATCTGGTATGTTGATGGCATCCGTACCGGTAGCTATATGCGTTCTACAGATGCGACTGCTATCGCTGGAGGGCAATGGCCTTATACCACACCTTTCTTCCTGCGTCTCAATCAAAGTGTGGGAGCTGGTACCTGGGCAGCTCAAGCGGATACTACCTTCACCTATGAATCCCGGGTTGACTGGGTGAAAGTGTATCAGTTAAAGACCCCATCATCTATTTCCGCAGTGACGACTCCTCCACGGGATACATCTGCAAATGCTCCTTACTATGATCTTTTAGGTAGGCGGGTTGAGCATCCCTCCCATGGTATCTATATCCATCACAGAAAGAAGGTAATGGTAAAATGAGTTCTATTGCACAATATGATAAGTCCCACTGGAATATTCTTTAGAGGTCGTTGTGCCCGGCAAGGTGACCGATGCCGTGGATCCTTTCGGAATGGAGAACGTCCAGGTCCATTGGTCACCTTTGTATTTCCATTCACTGCGGATGGGACCCGCAGCTGAGTTATATACAGCCTTTACGAATCCGAGTCGTTTATCGGGAATTGGTTTCAGGATGATATGCTTGAAACCAGGTTGGTTGGGATCTGCTGCAATACCGGCTGCGGTCTCCCACAGCCATTGGCATACACATCCGTAGGCATAATGGTTGAAGCTGTTCATTCCCTTGGGTCCCATGCCTTTATCCTTCATGTAACTGTTCCAGCGTTCCCATATGGTGGTGGCACCATTGTCAACAGAATATAGCCAACTCGGGTTCTTGCGTTGGAAAAGAAGTTCGTATGCGATGTCCACCATCCCATTGTCAGTCAATGTCTGCATGAGGATGGAAGTTCCTAAGAATCCTGTTTGCAGACAGTTGTCATGTTGTTTGAAGTTTTCCCGTAAGCGGTCGATCATCATTTCCCTTGCCTTCCCTTCTACAAGGTTGTTCTTCAAAGCGAAGAGGGCAGGGGTTTGCATGGTGTTCAGGATCTGGCATATGAAGTTGCCTTCCTCGTCGAGGAAGTGCTGCTTCAAGTATGTGCGTGCTGTCTGTACCATTTGAACATAAACTGTGGTATCTTTGCCAATGGCCTTTGCCATGTCGCGCATCATCTCTGCATCGATCGCCCAATAAGAAGCAGATAGATAGTTCCAATAGATAAGGGCATCTGCCTTGAGGACGCTATTCCCATTTTCGTCTTTAGCCCATGCCCTGCCACTACAGCTCTCCAAGGGTTCATAGCTGAGCCAGTCAGCCCATTGGTAAGAGCGGTTTTCAGAACGATTGGCAAGATGATCATATTGGGTACGGTTCACCAAATCCATGAATCGTGCCATTGCATCCCAGTTGTCGTTGATGATCTTCGTATCTCCGAACTGTTTCCAGATTGTCCATGGGACGATAACACCGGCATCTGCCCATCCTACGCGCATGGTCTCCCCACCATATTGTGCAGTAGGTGCCACTCCTGGGAATCCTCCAGCTTTGCTTTGAGAATCACGCATGTCGCGTGTCCACTTATGGAAGAAGCGATCTGTATTGGCAAAGAACGCCCCGGTCTCTGTAAACACCTGCGTGTCAGCCGTCCATCCCAACCGTTCATTCCGTTGCGGACAGTCGGTGGTCACCGACAGATAGTTGGAGCGTTGCCCCCATTGTGTATTGGAGATGAGCTGGTTAATCAAGTTGTTGCCCGTCGTGATCGTTCCTGTCTCCATGGATTGCGAGATAGAGGTGACGGGAACGGATAATATGGATTTAATGCGCACCTCGTCTGTAGCGGTGAGGGTTACATACCGATATCCGAAGAATGTACATTCCGGTAGGAATGAAGCGTAACCTGGCCGATGCCCGAAGGTATAGATCAGTTGCATTCCCTGATCGGGTATCCTCAAGTTCGTACGATGGCAACTGCCTTCAGGTCCATCCATGCCCCTGTCCTTGGCACCATTGCCATCGTTCAGCAATTCTGCTGGGAGGCAAGTAAGCGTGGTTCCTTCTTTGGCTCTGAACACGAAGGAGGGCACGGCTGCGCAGTTCTGCCCGAAGTCAATCACTAAATGTTCACCAGGACGTAACACCATCTCCATGCCTTTTTTGTATTGCCTGGCGATGATCACCTTACCATAGTTCTGGTCTGATTGTCCAGCTACTCCTTCCCAGACATACGCCTTGACAGGAGCTAAGGCTAAGTCGTGCCGTAGGTATACCTCTGCTCCCTCAGAAGGGAGAATCTCCCCTGTGAACTCTGTGTTCACTTCTGGCGTGGTGAGTGAGGAGGAACACAAATATCCTGGTTGGATGCGGGCATCATATATTTCCCCATCGAAGATGGCAGCATGTCTCACCGGACCAGCAATTCCCGCTTTCCAATTGGTTGTGTTCGACCCAAAGCATTGTTTCGTCCCATCTGTGTAGGTTACCTCCACCACGCCGCGGAAAGCACATTTCTTCCCGATCATGCCGTCATGCCCCTCTGGAGTGATGATCTTATCTGCCCACCAACCCGGCGTTACCTGGACAGCTAATTGATTTTCCGCACCCGCTTGCTTATGGATGGCATCCGTAATATCATAGGTGAATGAGCGCTTTGTCTTGGCATAGTGTGTGAAACCCGGTTTCAATACCTCATCTCCTACTTCCTGTCCATTGACATATAATATATAGATCCCCAGTCCTGTGGTCATCCATTTGACCGATGCCACCTTCTTATCGTTTTTCAATGTAGAGATAAAGAAACTGGCACCGTCAGCAGCCCGGCAGTTGTTGCCATTGATAGGACCTGTTATGACCGAGGCTTGGGAGGCAGATATCCATACAGATTGATTCCATGTTGAGGGGTCAAGTGCTCCGACACGTTTCCCAACATATCCTGGTTCCGCAAGATTTTTCGTTGGAATCATCATCGCTAATACGATGGCACATACGATTTTTTGAAACATTTTTCTTGTCATGATCACGGTATTGCAATTGATTTTCATTTGTTCGCCAAAGGCATGTTTTGTCTCTTGGTCACAGGCAAAAATAAACAAAATAATCTTTTCTTCCAAATATTCTTCCTGCTTTTATGAGATTAGGACTGAAAAAAGGTATGAGCAAAAAAGATTCCAAGCAGAATGTCCAGTGGGAATATCCGGTCTTACTGATAGCTTCGTATGATGTTGTCGGCTTCTTTCCTGCTACTTTCATAGCTAAGGGTCTCATAGATATCGGTGATATGACTCAGGTCGACGAGATGTGGAGCCATGAGACGCAGTGCCTTTAGCTTATTGTCATCAAAGGAAAAAAGCTTCATCAACCCTGCACATTGTGCACCACTATAATATAGGCCTAAGCTCGCTACCTCGATGAGCGTGTTCTTGTCATCATCGAAAGTGGCTGCTTTTACCTTACGGTAGAGGATAGAATAGGTGTCGTCTGACATACAATAGCTTTCGCCTGGGTAGGCAGGTACAGGAAAGTATCCTGGTTGCCGCCCGTAAGGACTTCTATCGTTGTTCCCATCTTCTGGACGAAGGGTTATCTCCTGGTAACTGACGACACTATTGTGCGTATCGAAGAAGACATAGATCTTCTTGTCGTAATGAACCAATCCGCCGTTCTTGAAATATTCCCAAAGTTCTCCTTTAGGATCGAAACTGGTATTCTCGGGTTTCCCTAAGATCTTCAATACTTCTTTTTTGCTCATCCCCCGTTCCACGGCATGGTATGTCTCTAATATCTTTGCGCTCATGTTGGATGTCATGAGGATGAAGCAGAGTAGAAAGGCAAGGACATTTTTTCTTTTCATTTTTTCCATGATTACTGTTTTTAATATGTGGGAACAAAGATAGGTTATTTATCTGAAGCTACCAAGGGATTCCCTTTCTTTTTTCTGAATGCCATTCCCCTTGCCAAGAAAAGATGTCGTTGCTTATGGGGGGAAAGGGTGATTTCTTGTTTCTGTTATAGAATAGAGTAATTAATGTAAAATGGATAAGCGAATATTCTTATGACAATTCTTCCATTGCAAACAAATGACTTTGTCGGGCGATTGCAGACGGCATTGTCTATATACGGGCATCGGCCCGCTTTCTGCATCCAGGATACTTTCTATGATTATCAACAACTTGCCGGGAAGGTGAATGCTGTCCGTCAGCGATTGGCAACGGTCAAGGATCGATATATCGGACTGGTTGCCCAAAATGACCTGACCACTTATGCGTCCATTCTCGCGATCTGGATGGAAGGGAAATGTTATGTACCCTTACATCCTCTCCAGCCTCTTGCAAGATGTATGGACATCATCTCACAAGTGGGGATCCATACGGTCCTTGACTCCAGTCCATCCTCTCGCTATCCCGCAGAGATGGCTATCCTTACCCGTAAACTTCCTTCCATTTCGTCAGCAATGCGTCCTGTTGCCATTTTTGATGCACATCGTGAGGCCTATATCTTGTTCACTTCTGGGAGCACCGGTCGCCCGAAAGGGGTTCCCATCACTTTCGGCTGTGTCGCTTCTTTCTTAGAGGCTTTGGGTAGTTTAGGCATTCAACTGACCAGTGACGACCATTGCCTACAAATGTTCGACCTGACCTTTGACTTGTCTGTGGGCAGTTATCTTCCTCCATTGCTCGCCGGAGCCTGCGTATATACGGTAGGATTAGGTGGAATCAAGTGGCAGGAGGTCTTTCGACTTTTGGATACTTATGAGTTGACTGCAACGCTGATGGTGCCTTCGGTGATCCATTACCTGCGTCCTTACATGGATGAGATCGAAGCCCCACGGCTCAGATACTCCCTGTTCTGCGGGGAAGCACTGATGGCAGATGATGTCGACCAGTGGCGCACGGTTGTTCCCCATGCTCGGATCTGGAATGTCTACGGTCCGACGGAGAACACAATTTATTGCACAGGCTATGAGTTAGAAAGTCAAACCCGTCACCGGAATGGCATTGTCTGCATTGGTACGGCCATGTGGCATACCCAGACCCAAATTGTTGATGGCCATCACCAGCCTGTCGCCCCAGGGGAGAAAGGGGAACTCTGCTTAGCAGGGAACCAGCTTACACCTGGTTATTGGAAGAATCCAGAGAAGAATCAGGAAGCGTTTTTCATGAAGGACGGGATGCGATGGTATCTCACCGGTGATCTTTGCCAGCAGGACCTGGATGGAGAGATCCTTTACGTGGGGCGCAAGGACTCACAGGTAAAGATACAAGGCTATCGTATTGAACTGAGTGAGATCGAGGGTAGTGCCAGAAGATACTACCACAATCAAGTGGCAACGGTCGCCCTGTCAATAGGCAACCATGGCGATGAGCAATTAATCCTTGCCGTCGAAGATGAGGATACCAGTCAGGAAAAGGCGATTACGCGGTATTTGAAGGACTATCTCCCTGATTACATGATTCCTAACAAGGTTGTGTTCATGAAGACATTCCCACAGAACGCAAATAATAAGATAGACAGACGCAAGATCAAAGCATTGATAGAATAAAAAAACAGACCCACATGGAAAGAGAAGAAATCCGACAATTGTTGAATGGCATTTTTGAAGTAGTATTGAACCGCCCCGGAATCCAATTGGAAGACCGGATGACAGCAGATGATATAGACAACTGGGATTCACTGACCAACATGACGATTATCAGTGAGATAGAGCGCCAATGGCAGATTCATTTTAAGTTACGCGATATCATCCGGATGAAGAATGTCGGCGACATGATTGATACCATTCTTGCAAAATGTGACCAATAACGCCAGGCGGGAATAAGATATGGAATTTTTGTCGATACCGTTTGTGACCTGCATGGCAGTCACATTCGTCCTTTACTATGCCTGTGGCACACGCCGTTGGCAACATGCCGTATTGCTATTGGCAAGCATGGTATTCATCGGGTATTATCATTTGTCCTACCTCGTGATCGCTTCTGGCATCACCGTGCTTACCTTTTTCATGGGAAAGAAGATCCATGCCGCCCTTAACACACCGACTTGCGGAAGGTGGCTGTGGACGGGCATCGTGACATTGGTAGCGTTTTGGTTGGTGGCACGTTATTGGTTCCCACTTTTCCCCTTGGGTATCTCCTTCTATACCTTCCAGGCTCTGTCCTATCTTATCGAGATCTATTGGGAAGAAGAGCCGGAAGATGACTTCATAGACTTCACCCTGTACATGATGCTCTTCGTGAAGTTCCTGTCAGGTCCTATTGAGCGCGCCTGTGATCTCCTGCCACAGTTGAAGGCGGCACGTCCTTTCGACTATACCCTGGTGACCCGTGGCTTGAAATTAGTGGCCTGGGGACTCTTCATGAAAGTAGTCATTGCCGACCGTATCTCACCCTCTTTGGATATTGTCCTCGATCATGTGCGTGCAGCTTCCGGCATGCAAATCTTGGTTGCCACGTTGCTTTATCCTATCCAACTGTATGCGGATTTTGCGGGATATACTTGCATGGCATTGGGCTTTGGACGGATGTTAGGATTCAGGTTGCAGCCCAACTTCGACCGCCCATTCATCTCTCGGTCTACGGGAGAGCTATGGCGTCGGTGGCACCAATCCTTGTCGTTCTGGGTACGCGACTATATCTTCACGCCTCTGAATGCCTCCTTGCGCTCTTATGGACGGTGGGGAGTCTATGTCTCCCTGTTGGTAACCTTCGTCAGCATTGGTGTATGGCATGGAGCTGGTTGGACCTTTGCTTTCTATGGGCTCTTCCAAGGCATTGTCATTATCATCGAGACGCTCTTGGGGAAGCGCAGGGAAAAGTTATATGGCATGTTCGGCAGTCGGGTAGGGGGAGTCCTGATGATGGTGCGCACCTATCTCCTGTTTGCCTTATCCCTCTTGTTTTTCCGTGTTGGACGGCTGTCGGATGTATTCTATGCCTATGCGCATCTTCTGGATGGCATGAACACCTCGGTTAAGGAATTGCGCTTGGGGATGGAGGATTTTTACTGGATCGTGTTCGGCGTAGCTGTGGTCATCCTCTTTGTCGTAGAGTATGCCAATGGCAAACGGAACCTGATCAAGGCCAGTGAGCAACTGCCGGTGGCAGGGCGGTGGCTCCTTTATTTCCTCATCGTCTTCCTGATCCTTTTCTATGGGTCGTTTGGCGTTGAGAATTTCATCTATATTCAATTCTAAGAATCATGCAGTCATCACATTCTATTTGGAAATTCTATCGCAAATGCCTGTTTATCGCGCTCCCTCTCCTGTTGTTGTTTATCTTTTATGTCGTTGAAGACCCCTTTATGGTGATACGGCATTATAATGATTACGACCAGAGTCGAGTCATGCAGAATGAGGGTGCAGTGGGATGGGAGAAATATAAGATGTACAGGAAGCGGTGCCATTATGATTCCTTTGTGTTAGGGACATCCTGTACCAAAGCCTTTTCCTGCCGTGAATGGAACCGGTATATCCATGCCCATCCTTTCCGCTTCTTTTCCAATGAGGAAGGATTAGGCGAATGCTACATGAAGTTGGAAGCCTTGGACAAGGAGCATGGGCAGAGGATCCGGCATCTGCTCATCATCACCGAGCGGAGTTTCTTCGAGAAAACACATCCCCGCCAGAGCCTGATGCATATCATGCCACCGGATGTGTCGGGAGAGAGTTGGGCGCATTACCAGACTGTCTTCTTCCAAGGGTTCCTTTCGCCTAAGTTCCTGATGCCGTATATGAGATACTTGGTGACAGGAAAGCCTGACACATCAGGGAGGGATGTCATCCATTCTTATGTCCCCACGCGTGATCGATACACCAATGATGCCTTGCTGCCTCAAGATGCAGCGATGGCAAAGGAGGGTGAGTCGTATTGGAAGAATCTCAGTTGGCGTCGGAAAATCGCCAAGACGCGTGTGCATGAAGGGAAACAAGTGATCGGGGAAGAACAAGTCAGGGTCCTTCAAGAGATCCGCAGGATCTGTGATCTTCACCATACCGACGTGCACTGGGTAGTAGGCCCGTCTTTCCATTTGGAGCGGTTCAACCACCATGACCTTAAGGTCTTGCAGCAATTGTTTGGAAAGCATGCGGTGCATGACGAGTCTGCAAGTCCTCGGTTTCATGATTACCATGATTTCTATGACCCCTCGCATTATCGAAGACGGGTGGGGGATGCCATTCTCAAGGATATCTATCAGTCACCGGTTTGATACCGCAGAGATATGGCTTGTTGCTGTCTTCTTGGGCAGAGGATAAGGCCTGCCGCATTCGTATCATGGTATAAGTTGGTCTCCATGGCAAAATTTCAGCAGGAAAAGTTTGGCGGTACAGTTCTTTTTTATTACCTTTGCACTCGCTTTTCTGCAAGGGTGGTTACCAGAGTGGCCAAATGGGGCAGACTGTAAATC
>CAJLYG010000037.1 GCA_905210845.1 uncultured Prevotella sp. | reverse complement strand
AGTTGACAGAACGTAACTTTATCCTCCTGAAAGTGGTGGGGGCATTCTCGACCTGATGAACCACGGAATCCATAACCCTGTAGTCATTGCCGAGATGTATCGCCATTCCCAAGAGGAGAAGGGAGATTTCCAATTAGAAGCCGCTGCAGACATGGGAGCTCTCATGATTGATGGACTCACTGACGGGATCTGGCTAATGAACGATGGCGACCTATCAGCGAATGACCTGGTCGAAACGGAGTATGCGATCTTGCAAGCTGCCCGCCTTCGCGTATCTAAAACCGAATATATCAGTTGCCCTGGATGTGGCCGTACCCTCTATGACTTACGCGATACCATTGCTAAAATCAAAGAGGCTACAAAGGATATGAAAGGACTGAAGATAGGTATTATGGGATGTATTGTCAATGGACCTGGGGAAATGGCTGATGCCGACTACGGCTTTGGGGAGCGGGAGTCAACCGAGTATCGCTCTACCGTAAACAGGTTTGCATCGAGAAGAATATCCCTGAGGAAGAGGCAGTCGACCATCTGATCGCATTAATCAACAAAGATAAACAATCTAAAAACGGCTAATCATGGAACTAAAAGGTATGTATACTGCCGATGAACATCGGTATGACGATAGCGATGCCCTGTATAGACGTTGTGGACGGTCGGGCATTCTGTTGCCGAAGATCTCCTTGGGATTCTGGCATAACTTCGGGGGCGTGGATCCTTATGAGCGGAGTCGTGCCATCACGCATTATGCTTTCGATCATGGAATCACGCATTTCGACCTCGCCAATAACTACGGTCCTCCCTATGGATCGGCAGAAGAGACAATGGGGAGACTCATGAAGGATGACTTCCTGCCCTACCGAGATGAACTGTTTATCTCGTCGAAAGCAGGCTATGACATGTGGCAAGGTCCTTATGGGAACTGGGGATCCAGGAAATACCTCTTCGCCAGTCTGGACCAAAGCCTAAAAAGAATGAACATCGACTATGTAGACCTCTTCTATAGTCATCGGTATGATCCTAACACTCCGTTAGAAGAGACGCTTCAAGCACTCGTAGACATCGTGAAGGCAGGAAAAGCCCTTTATGTAGGCATTTCCCGATGGCCATTAGAAGCCCTAAAAACTGCCGACAGCTATCTCAAGGCACACGATGTGCCCCTGCTTATCTATCAGGGACGGTTAAACCTTCTTGATAGGGCACCACAACAGGAAGGCATCGTAGACTATTGCGCTGAGCACGGAATAGGCTTTATTAGTTTCTCTCCATTGGCTCAAGGACTACTCACTGACAGATATCTCCATGGCATACCCAAAGACTCGCGTATGGCAAAAGAAAGCTCCCTGAAAAGGAATATCCTGACACCTGACCTTATCAACTATCTCAATCATTTGAATGGGATAGCAGAAAGCAGAGGGGAGACCTTGGCAGAGATGGCATTAGCATGGATCCTTCACCAAAAAGGAATCACCAGTGTATTAGTGGGTGCAAGTAGCGTAGCGCAACTTGCCAATAACATGAAATGCATACACGCAGATCCCTATACGGATCATGAGATATAAAACGATTCATATCGGCAATCCTATGATAGGAATTGCCGATATGAATGACCATCACATCCTTCTGAAACGAAGGACATTATGTGCCCCATAGAGGAGTATTTTCACAAAAGAATTACATCAGATTATTCCTCCGACGTGATCGGATTACGAATGCCTTTCATCCCCACAAGGAAAGCCTTGGCAGATCCGAACTTGAGAAACATGTCCAAACGAACAGGAATATGGTTGACATCATCAGAGACATAGAACCTTGCAATCTCTTTCCATTTCCCATCATCTTTCTCTGTGTACGACAATTCCAGACAACGATACTTCTTTCCATTATCAGCCTTGACAACACTCTTGCCATGATAAGACAATTTTGCCGGCTCTACGTCTTTTCCATCCGTGATGGGGAAATCTACGGTAAAGCCCTTTTTCCAGCCTTTAGGGTTAAAAGAACGTGCTCTCAGGAAGATATTCATCATGTCGAAGATACAACTCTCCGAAGTATGTGAGCCATATTCTACCCTGCCATCTGTATGCTTATGGCTCAAATGGACAGTACTCTTCCCGTTCGGATAGGAATAGAAAGCCTGGTCAACATTATAGCGCTTCCCTTCTCTTGCCCCCTTACGAAAATACAAAGGGACCATATCAGTACTGGTATAGCAAAGCAAGGTATCGCGGAGGACAAACATCTCATCCACCTTGTTATTGCCTCGGGTAACCAAACTGGCACGGTAAGCCTCTCGACCCTTGTAGGTTGACTTTACCGTGTACATCGATGCAGTACCTGCCTTCACCCAAACAAACTTCCAATTGTAGTAAAGATTATACGATAGAAACTCACCAGATTGGAAAGCAGTGTTCCTGAATGTGCATTGCGCCTTCACAGATGCGGTCAACATCAATAGGAAGACGATGAATGATACTTTCATTTTATCCATACTGTTTAATTTTTAGGAATATACTGGATTCCTAATTTCTTCGCCCTTTGGGCATTCTGACGCTTCACCTTCTTTTCCTTATCAGCTTTCTGCTTGGTAATCTTTTCAGGTTTCTGCTTTGCCAGACTGGTTGCCTTGGGGTTCCAGGACTCCGTTACATCCCATTTTGCCTTACATTCAATCGAACCCGGATAGTAATATACTTCCTCGGGTTGGATATCTTTATCATAATCCCCTGTATCCCAGATACCATTATGGTTGCGATCAATGAACAAGCGCAGATAATAAGTATCTGGTTTCAGATAATAAAACTCTACGGTTCCATTCTTTCCTTTAGCCTCTTTCACGACTTGGTCACTGCCATTCAGCAACTGTGCCACTACCGGCTGACCATCCATACCAAGAAGACTCACTAATAGCGAACTGTATGAATCCATATCCCCTACCTTAAATCCTTTCTTTTGTGGAGAGGTTACCAAACCGTATATGTCGACAAATGCCATAGAGTCTGTTTCCAGACTATATTCAATTCCCGGTCTCCACTCCCCTATCAACTCATATTGCAGTTGATGCTGCAATGGGATAACAGTATCTGTAGGTGCATGGATATCCCTGTATGCTCGAAGCAGGAAAGGAGCCTTATACCAAAGCGTGTCGTGCTTGGCATAGAGATGGATCTTCGACGTGTCTACAATCTCAATAGGTGTCTTGAATGCGAACATAATATTCTCATCCGGATTAATCTCATTGGCTGATATATCCACAGCTAATTGTTCCTTAGGCATCTCTTTTTCGAACGGATCACCCTTCTTCTCTGCCTTTTCTTGTTTCTTCTTCCAGGTATCATAAGCCTTTTGCTTCTCCTTCAACCGCTGTGCATAGGATTTCTTTGCAAGCATTTCTAAGGTATCAGTATAATTCTGCAGCACTCCCATTGAATCCGTCATCAGAAACTGTACTTGCATTCTGAGCGTATCTTGATTCACCAATGCAGTGTCACGCAACCAATAATTGATCGTATCACGCTGAGCATTTGTTTGAATCACAAATGCATCCTTATCGTTGAAATTCAATCCTTTAATCTGAGGTAACTGAGGATTCCCATAACTGAAGAAGAAAGTAAAATGGTTTGCCTCACTGCGATCCGTCTTCACTAAATAGCGATTGGTCTGTACCTCCGTAAAAGAACGCAAGACCACGTCATCAGGTAAGAAATGCGTATAAGAGACACGAGCGATAGAATCAATGTGTAACGTATCCCTCCAAATAGTATCCTGACGGATATCTGGCCGTGAAGAAGGAATAATAACCTGATGATCGAATGCCAATGCTTCACTCTTCTGATTAAACAGGTAATTCCCATCAGCATCCTGTAAGGCGTATATCCTATACTTCCCTGGCGCGACTCCCTTAATCACAAAATGTCCACGACTGTCAGTACGTGCCACACGTAAGAAAGGTTTCTTATGAAAGACAGAATCCGAAAGATCATCATAAAGTCCTACAAGAATACCTTTTACCGGCTCAAGGTTCTCTGCAGCCAACACATGTCCAGAAACCTCCATAGTGTCGATGACCGAACCTGTAGAAAAACTATACGTATAGTTGCCAAGGGGATTCCCTTCGTTATTGTCGGAAATAGCATCTGAGAAGTCAATGGTATAAGTAGAGTTCGGCTTCAAACTATCCTTGAGCTCCACTTTGATTCGCTTTCCCATCCCCTTGATCTCTGGTGCCTCCATCTGAGGAGGTGAGACAATGACATTCTCCGTAGGATTGTCAATCTTGATATATTCATCAAAATAGATGTTCACTGTCTTCGACTTGACATCCACGCCCTTATCTGCAGGCGAAGCTCCAATGACCCGTGGTGGTGTTTCATCGTACCAACCTCCATCTGGTTGCCCCATCTTAGCACAACCGGCCAACAGGAACAAAAGAATGAAATAAGGGAACAAGAAAAACGCCTGACGCATCCCTCCCCCATTCTTGATTGCCGTGATTTCATTCTTGATCCTTATCATAGGCTTTTATTCTTTATGATTCATCTCTAAGAGCTCATCGATGTTCTTCCTGCTGTTGCTCAGGCGGGGTATTTTATGCTGTCCCCCTAGTTTACCCTTTGACTTTAACCAGTCATTAAATAATCCACGACGTGCCTTCACTACCTCCAAATGTTGCAAGGTGATATCCTTGTACCGCTTTGCTTCGTAGTCGCTGTTTACTTCCTGCAGTCGTTGATCAAGCAGACGGGCAAACTCATTGATATCTTCAGGTTCCTTTGCAAACTCAATAAGCCATTGGTGCCTGCACTTCGCATGAGAATCCATATACACTGGAGCGGCAGTATATTCCGACACTTCTGCCCCTGTCTTTTCACAAGCATAAGAAAGTCCCTTCTCTGCGTTATCCATAATCAGTTCTTCACCAAAAGCATTGATAAAGTATTTTGTCCTGCCTGTAATGATGAACTTATAAGGATTCTTGCTGGTAAAACATACTGTATCTCCGATATTATATCTCCACAGTCCACAAGAAGTGGTAATGACCATTGCATAGTTCTTCCCCACTTCCACTCCACTCAAAGGAACAATGTTCTGATGGTCAAGCTCCAATTCCTCCACAGGAATGAACTCATAGAACACATCATAGTCAACCATCAAGAGCATAGAAGAATCTGAAGGATCACTTTGGATGCCGAAGAAACCTTCACTGGCATTATAGGTCTCCATATAATGCATCTTATTACTCGTAATCAATTTCTCATATTGCTTGCGATAAGGAGTGAACGCGATACCTCCGTGGAAGAAAACCTCAAGATTAGGCCATACTTCTTCCAAATGCTCTTTACCAGACAGCTCCATCACCCTCACCAACACAGAGAGCATCCATGAAGGGACACCGGAAATATTAGTGACATTCTTGTGCATGGTCTCACGGGCAATACGGTCGCGCTTTACCTCAAAGTCACTTAAAAGGGCGGTCGACTTCTTAGGGACCCGTACCAGATTGGCAAGAGGATTGATATTTTCTATGAGGATGGCACTCAGGTCACCCACCAAACTATCTGGAAGATTATAATTAGGGGAATGACTGCCACCTAAGATCAGGCTCTTTCCATCAAAGATCTTGCTTTCTGGATGGTTCCTCAAATAAAGTGCCACAACATCATAACCACCTTGATAATGAATGTGATGAAGCCCTTCTGAGGATACTGGGATAAACTTACTTTTATCGTTGGTTGTACCAGATGACTTTGCATACCATTTGACAGTACCCTGCCATAGGATATTCGCCTCACCATGGCGCATTCTGTCTATATCTCCTTTCAACTCCTCATAGGTGTTTACCTGAACATGATGGGTAAAGTCTGTATAGTTGTGAGTATTCTTGAAGAGATGTTTCCGTCCAAATTCTGTATCCTTTCCGAGCGCTATGAGCCGTTGGAGCACCATCTGTTGAAGCTCCTCTGCACCCATGAGATACTTTTCCAGTTCCTTCTGGCGCCGAACGAATATCTTCCCTATTATATTAGTTAAACTCATAGATACATTTGTTCACATTGAATTGCAAATTTACGCTAAACTTTTGGATTGATAAAGTAATTCACTTATTTTAATACTAAACACAAAAATCACACAAAAAAGTCCCGTATACAGTTCTTTGCATACGGGATTCTTTAAGGATAAACCTAATCTGATTATTTTTTCTGTTCGTTCATCTCTGCAAAAGCAGCAGCCTCGGCAGCAGCAATAATTTCCTCATCACTCTGTTCCTTGGCACTGATATCACTCAAATCAAACTCATCCTGTTCCTCATTTTTCACCTCAGATGGGTCAATGACAGGAGAATCGGCAGCACTTTGGTCTTCGGTGAACACTTCCTCATGAAAAACATTCTCATGTTTTTCCTCAGTTTCCACTTCCAACTGCTTGTCTTGAGGATAGAAGAAATCCTCCTTCACTTTCGTATCTGGCACATTCTCCACCGGCTCCTCTTCTACTTTCGTGCGGGCTGTCTTAGAAGAAAAGACAGCATCGATCAACTGAGGCTCACGACGCAGGCGGTTTAATGTAATTTTTGAAGCCAATTGCTGGCTTTCCTTCTTACTGTATCCCTTGCCACTGCCGCATTCAATATCCTCTAATTCCACGGCATAGTTGAACATCGGACTTCCATTATTATCAGTCTTTTGCTCTAACATCTTAAAATTGATCTTTACCTTATTCTTTTGGCACCACTCAATCAGTTTACTTTTAAAGTTTACTTCCTTATAGGCTACCTTGTCAATATTGATCATTTGAGCAAGGATTCTCTTCTGCATGAATTTCATGCAAGCATTATAGCCATGGTCCAGGTATAAGGCACCGACTAATGCCTCGAATGCATTTCCTCCCATATAACTATTATGAGAGGAACTGTGTCCTGAAGACATAATCAGTTGATCGATACCCATTTCCTGTGCCAGTTTATTGAGTGTATCCCTTTGCACGAGCTTACTTCTCGTATTCGTAAGGAAGCCTTCCCGCTTTCCTGGAAAATGGCGATAGACAATATCACCTACGATAGCATCTAAGATGGCATCCCCGAGAAACTCCAGTCGTTCGTTGTTTACCGGTTTTCCCTTGGCATTACGGCGCATCACACTTTTATGCATCAATGCCAGTTTATAATAACTGATGTCATGGGGATAAAAACCGATAATACGGTATAAAGACAAATAAAGCTCCTTCTCTTTACGGAAAGGGAGCTTTATTCTGTCAATGATATTATTCAGCATATTTCTTAAAAATCACGCAAGCATTATGACCTCCAAATCCAAATGTATTGCTCAGGGCAGCACGTACAGTACGCTTCTGAGCCTTATTGAATGTGAAGTTCATGTTATAATCAATCTCAGGATCATCATCACCCTCTACATGGTTGATGGTCGGTGGGATGATATCATTCTGTACAGCCAAGACACAAGCCATAGCTTCCACTGCACCTGCAGCACCCAAAAGGTGACCTGTCATCGACTTGGTAGAACTAATGTTCAGCCGGTAAGCAGCATCGCCGAACACATCTTTGATAGCCTTTGCCTCAGAGATATCTCCTACATGGGTAGAGGTACCATGGACATTGATATAATCAATATCCTCCGGTTTCAGGTTTGCATCTTCTAACGCAGCTTCCATCACCAATTTAGCACCGAGCCCTTCTGGATGGCTTGCCGTGATATGATAAGCGTCTGCACTTTCGCCTTCGCCCACCATTTCAGCATAGATCTTAGCCCCACGAGCCTTAGCATGTTCATATTCCTCAAGGATTAGACATCCTGCACCTTCACCCATGACGAAACCATCACGACTTGCACTGAAGGGACGTGATGCGTGCTCAGGGTCGTCGTTACGTGTAGAAAGTGCCTTCATTGCATTGAAACCACCTACGCCACAAGCGCAGATAGCACTTTCAGCACCACCGGCAACGATGATATTTGCCTTTCCAAGACGAAGCAGGTTGAAGGCATCGGCTAAAGCATTACTACTTGATGCACAAGCTGAGGTCGTAGCATAATTAGGTCCATGGAATCCATAATGAATGGATATCTGACCTGCGGCAATATCCGAGATCATCTTAGGGATAAAGAACGGACTAAATTTCGGCTCCTCATCAATATGCTGACCATAATAGACAACCTCTTCCTCAAAAGTACGAATACCACCAATACCTACACCATATATGACGCCAATCCGGTTTTTGTCCTCTTTCTCCAAATCAAGACCTGCATCGTTAATTCCCTGAATGGCACTTACCATAGCCAACTGGGTGTAACGGTCTATTTTCCGATAGACTTTCTTTTCGAGATAATCATCCAAGTTCAGGTTCTTTACCTCACAAGCAAAATGAGTCTTGAATTTAGTAGCGTCAAACTCTGTAATAGGAGCACTGCCACTTTTACCCGCCAGCATGTTCGCCCAAGTCTCTTCTGGGGTATTTCCTAAGGGGGTTACTGCACCAAGTCCTGTTACTACTACTCTTTTTAATTCCATTATAATTGGTTTATATGAGTGGATGAGGGTGTTGGTTGAAGATACAATCCGCTCAGTCAACTAACACCTACATCCCACTACTCTACACGCATTGTTTACTTTGCGTTTTCCTCGATATACTTGATAGCGTCACCAACAGTCTGAATGGTCTCAGCCTTATCATCAGGAATAGAAATACCAAACTCTTTCTCAAATTCCATGATCAGCTCTACAGTATCCAAAGAATCTGCGCCAAGATCATTTGTGAAACTTGCTTCTGGCTTTACTTCTGCCTCATCTACACCGAGTTTATCAACAATAATAGCCTTTACCTTTGATTCAATTTCTGACATAATTGTAACTTTTTAAATCGTTTATAAATAATTTCTAATTAAAAATCGGGTGCAAAGGAACTAATTTTTATTTAAATCAGCAAATTTTTTGTCGAAAAAAGATATTTTCCTTGCACAAGACCCCCCTATTTGTGCAAAGAATTGCCATTAATTGTTGGCAACTTGCTTTAAATCAAGTCTTTCAAGAAGTATATTTGCATTGTTTTCAATCACATTTCATAACTTTCGGGATTTCCAAATCTATGACAATTAGACGAGGAACGAAAAAAGTAAATCACAAAAAAGATGCGTTTTATTTTGGACTTAGACAAGATTTGATTATATTTGCACATTAAATCAAAACACTGATTATCATGTCATTTACAGAAACTTGCAACCAGATTTTTAGACAGGTCATCCGGGATTATCACGAAAAGGATAATGTTGATGCGCCGATCTCTAACCCTTATGATAGGGATTCTATTGAAAACAGGTTGTATCTGAAATGCTGGATTGACACTGTTCAATGGCATTTGGAGGATATTATCCGCGACCCGCATATCGATCCGAACAATGCTTTGGCATTGAAGAGACGCATTGATCGTTCCAATCAGGACAGGACCGATTTAGTAGAGCAGATCGACAGCTATTTCCGACAGAAATACTCAGACGTGAATGTATTGCCTGATGCTACCATTAACACGGAAAGCCCTGCATGGGCTGTTGACAGATTGTCCATTCTCGCCCTGAAAATCTACCACATGAGAGAACAGGTAGAAAGGACTGATGCCAGTCAGGAGCATATCAACAGGTGCAAGGAAAAGCTGAATATCTTGCTCCAACAGCAAGTCGACCTGAGCACAGCCATTGACCAATTGCTTGATGATATCGCTGCAGGCAGGAAGTACATGAAAGTGTATCGGCAAATGAAAATGTATAATGATCCTTCAACCAACCCGGTCCTTTATCAGAAGAAATGAAAACGGAACACATACTGATCATCCGTTTCTCTGCCATGGGGGATGTGGCGATGACTGTCCCTGTCATCTATTCATTGGCTCATCAGTATCCTGATGTCCGTATAACGGTATTGAGTAAGCCCTTTGCCAGGGTGTTCTTCGAAGACTTGGCTCCTAACGTGGGATTCATGGGAGCTGACCTTAAAAAGGAATATCATGGCGTTAAAGGACTGAATGCGCTCTACCGGCGGTTGACGGCAAAGAACTTCACTGCCATCGCTGATTTACATAACGTCATACGATCCGACTACTTGCGGATCAGATTTAATATCCAACGGTATCGGGTAGCCCACATCAACAAGCATCGGCAGGCAAGAAGGTTGCTGACTGCAGCAAACAATAAGCAACGAGTGCAATTGCCTACCTCTTTCCAAAACTATGCGGATGTGTTTGAACAATTGGGCTATCCAGTCCAGATGAATTTCACTTCCATCTTCCCTCCCGAAGGCGGCAACCTGACAGAATTGCCTGCAGAGATAGGGGAGAAGAAGGCTTCTCAGCAGTGGATCGGCATCGCTCCTTTTGCCGCACATCCTGGAAAGGTGTACCCAGAGCAGAACATGCAAAGCGTGATTCAGAAGATCGTGGAGAAATATCCCTCCTGCAGGATATTCCTCTTTGGCGGCGGAAAAGACGAGATCGATCAAATAAACATCTTAGCGGATACATTCCAGCAATGCGTCAACGCTTCGACCATCTTAGGGGACTTGAAAAAAGAATTGATCCTGATGAGTCATCTGGACGTAATGATCAGCATGGACAGTGCTAATATGCACTTGGCATCCTTAGTGAATGTACCAGTGGTAAGCATTTGGGGTGCCACACATCCTTTTGCAGGATTCATGGGATGGAATCAAAATCCAAAGAACGCAGTGCAAATCGACCTGCCTTGCCGCCCGTGCTCTATCTTTGGAAATAAGCCTTGCATGAGGGGTGATTATGCTTGCATGAAGAATATATCACCGGAAATGGTGCTCGAAAGGGTAGAGGATATTCTAAAGTCAAAATAAAGAAAAGATAAGTGACAACATAACACTATTGTATCATTATATAAAAAGGTAAGATTATGAAAAAGTATGTTTGCGAAACCTGTGGTTATGTTTATGACCCAGAAGTAGGTGATCCAGAAAATGGTGTTCAACCAGGCACAGCCTTTGAAGACATTCCAGATGATTGGGTATGCCCAATCTGCGGTGTAGGAAAAGATGATTTCAAACCAGAAGATTAAAAAGAAGACAGTCTCCAACCTCAACGGAGACTGTTTCTTTTTTAAAAACTAAGTTACAATACCGTCAAAGCCAAGATATAAGCCTACCTAAACTAAGATTGGAAACAATCTAAGCAAATTTCATGAAAACATGTCCTATTCCATTCATTTTCAATAGATGACCTTTTGGTTTGTGAAAGATAATCTTTTCGCGCGCTATAGATAACCTTTTGAAAGGCTGGAGATCATATTTTGAAGGACTGGAGATGACCTTTTAGAAATCAACTCGTAATGACTGATCAATTTTCTTACGAATACCCTGAAATCAATAGGTTATTCACAATTCGTGGATAACTACGTGGAAAAGCGGGTTCAGAACGTAGGGAATATCCACAGGCTGATACTCATCCCATGAAAATAGGGGATATCAACAAACTTTTGAAGGCACTAAAGCGTATTTTTCCACGTTTTTTGTATCAGAAAAGATATAAACTTATTAACTTTGCAACGGAATCAGAAATGTGGATAAGATCCATACGACTTTGATTTTCAGAGAAATAAAGTGAATGGTTATGGTGGATAAACAGGGATAAGGTGGGGATAATGGAATCACCAAGCTTTCGAGGCATTATTTTTACACATATCCACAGTACATCATCTCATTACATTTTCTTTTTTAAATCAATAAAATAAATAAAGATAATGATATCATGGTGAAGGAAGAATGGAAAAAAATGGGATACATCGATGAACCGGTTGACGACTCATGCAATCTGAAAAAGGAAATACGACGTCTCTGCAAAGAGAAGGATGCGATTATTTTGGCTCACTATTATACGGTGGGGGACATTCAGGAGATCGCGGATTTCGTAGGCGACTCTTTGGCTTTGGCACGCAAGGCTGCGGATACGAATGCCAAGGTCATGGTGATGTGTGGCGTGCATTTCATGGCAGAGACTTGTAAACTGCTATCACCGAACAAGACTGTCCTTTGCCCTGACTTGAATGCAGGATGCTCCTTGGCTGATTCTTGCCGTGCAGAAGACTTGAGACGCTATAAGGAAGAGCATCCGGGATATAAGGTGATTAGCTACGTAAATACGACAGCTGCGGTCAAAGCTCTCACGGATTGTGTGGTGACCAGTGGCAATGCCGAGAAAGTGATCAATTCTTTCCCGAAGGATGAGAAGTTGATCTTTGGTCCTGACTATAACTTAGGCAATTATATCAATAGTAAGACGGGAAGAAAAATGCTGCTCTGGAACGGTGGTTGTCATGTCCATGAGAAATTCTCCGTAGAAGGTATTGTTAAGCTCAAGCAGGAGCATCCACAGGCGGTTATCATGGCTCATTTGGAGTGTAAGGCACCTGTGCTCGCCATCGCAGACGTGAAGGGTTCTACCGCCACTATGCTCAAGTATGCCCAGACGCATGATGAAAAGGAATATATAGTGGCTACTGAAGCTGGCATCTTGCATGAGATGCAGCGGATATGCCCTGACAAGGTCTTCTATCCTGTTCCCCCAGAGGTAAGTGAAGGTGGAGTCGGATGCAGCTGCAACGAGTGTCAATATATGAAGATGAATACGCTCAAGAAAATCTATAATACACTAAAATACGGTTGGCCAACCATAGAAATTGATCCAGAGATCGCCCGGGAGGCAGTAAAGCCTATTGAAAAGATGCTCAGTTTGAGCTGATCCCTTTCCTTATCTGACAATAGCGATCTTGCAGACCGTTCCTTTGCTGCCTGAAGCTGTGGCTGTCTCTACCATATAAACGCCTGAAGCGACTTTCCTGCCATTCTGGTCACAGCCATTCCAAGTATAAGTTCCTCCATTGCTCGTGCCCTCGTTGACAAGGATTCCATTGCTTGTAACGATCTTGACATCTGCATGGTAGGAGAGTCCTACAATAGTAATGAGTCCTGTATAATCAGGCCGAACAGGATTAGGATAGGCATAAACATTGTCTTTCGTCATCTTTTCCTGGGATTCCGTTGCATCACTCTGGTAAGAGCAAAGGCCTTCTTCTGTAGCAAAGAATACTTCTCCTGTCGTGCCATTGATGGCAATGGAGAGGATATTGTCGCTGAGCAAGGGACTATCCGACCGGGTAAAATGGTGTATTTGCGTCATATTATCCTCACTGATCAGGTAAACGCCATTGCCATTCGTGCCCATCCATTTCCTGCCTCCTCCGTCTATGGCGATGGAAGTGATATCGATATTGGCAAGAAGATAGTCTGCGTAGTTGGTGCCATCATTCCTGAGCACCTTGACTTGTGTAAAAGTCGAGCCATTGTTGTTGATTTCCGTACTCTCCAACATAAGTGGTCCTACGTTGGTACCTATCCAGATATGATGGGACAAGTCTTCGGTCACACATCTCACAAAAGTAGGCGACACCGTCGTCCCATCCTCATTTACGAAGGTAGTATAGCTCTGAAAGCCATTCGTGGAAGGCTGGTAGCAGAACAGACCAGGAGTTGTCCAATGGTTATTGACAAACCATAAGAGGTTCCTACTGTCAAAGAAAGGCGATTGAAGGGCTCCTAAACTCCTTTCTGAGTTCAAGAGTGGGATGTCTATATCGATTTTCTTCCATTCCTTGTCAGTGGTATATTCAAACAAGCTACCTGTTTTCGACTGACTGTTCAGGCACCATAGGTTGCCTTTGTCATCGAAAGTAATACCCTCTACGAGGACATAGTCCTTTTTATTTGATTGATTTTCTGCCAAAGCCGTGCCGAGGGGACTATTCTCTAAGGTGTATATGTTTTGGTAAGCGCCCTTACGGAATTCGTACAGCCCGCATTTTCCCGAAACAAAAACATGGCTGGTATCCGTAGGGTCTACATCAATGCAATCTATGTCCCTATACCTGACACCCGTCTTAGGAGTGAGTTGGTCCTCATAAAGCGACCATTCTCCATTCTTGAGTACCTGTACAGTGCCTGGTCGGTCGCTTTCTACGGAAGCGTTGTATTGTCCACCGGCTGTGTAAAGGCAATCATTTTTGAAACTAAGTTGGTAGAAATAATTATATGTAGGTCCACCTGGTTGTAGGGATTGGACCAAGGAGAGCAGGGTAGGGTCGATTGTTTTGTTCTGTGCGACATAATCTTTCTCTCTCGTCCAATTACTCTTGTCGAGCAAATTGTCGTCCATAGAGGCTTTGAAAATGCCGTTATTGGGTTCTGCGGCATAGATATAGTTGTCGGAGATATACGTATATGCCACTTTGGCTCCTAACTGATAAGTGTCACTGATCTCAGCATCCTTGACGTTGATCTTGATAATGCCGAACCCTGTTGACAGATACGCATCATTCCCATGAATATAGATATCGTATATCGTCTTGTCGTCGCTCATTGACTTCTGGTAGTAATCAGGGATATTCGTGAGATTACCCTTATTATCCAGCAAGTCAATATTATAGTTGTTATAGGTGATGACCAATCGTTGTATGCTGCTGCAATAGGCAATATGGGTGATATGGCAATCACTGAGAGTCTTGGTCTTGTCGTAGGTAAGTATGCTATGGTCGTTTTGGTTATATGAATAGAGATTGTTGGATGCCAAAACATAAATAGAAGTCCCCGCCTGTTGGATTTCCGTGATGTCATGATATGCCAAATAAGCTTTCCACGTACCTGTTGAAAGGGCATGTGAAAATAGACAATAACTTATCCCTATGATCACGGAAATCAATTTCTTCATATACCTTTTATTTTCTTGAGATATCTTGCCAATTGTTCAACAGCCCGCGCGCGATGTGAGATGGTGTTCTTGATGTCCATGCCTAACTGCGCGAAACTCTCCTCATAGCCATCGGGAACAAAGAGTGGGTCATAACCGAATCCCTCAGTTCCTTTCTTTTCCTTGGCAATAGATCCTTCTATTTTTCCTTCGAATTCATGTACTTCACCATGGAGTATTAACGCAATAACGGTACGAAATTGTGCCTTTCGATTGTTATTTTCTCCTAATTCCCGCAGTAATTTCGCCATGTTTGCCTCACTGTCGTGATCTGTTCCTTCTGCATAGCGTGCACTGTGCACGCCAGGGGCACCCTGCAAGGCTTCCACTTCGAGTCCCGTGTCATCTGCGAAACAGTCTATGTGATAGTGGTCGTATACATACTGAGCCTTCTGCAAGGCATTTTCCTCAAGGGTTTTCCCAGTCTCAGGAATATCCTCATTGTATCCGATATCCTTTAAAGAAACGATTTGGAACTCAGGTCCGAGGAT
Organism: uncultured Prevotella sp.; assembly: GCA_905210845.1. Lineage (GTDB taxonomy): Bacteria > Bacteroidota > Bacteroidia > Bacteroidales > Bacteroidaceae > Prevotella. Next base: position 4,077 of record CAJLYG010000037.1, on the reverse strand, counting down.
GTCCTGGATTTCCGACAGCTTATTGGAATTGTTGGTTGCGAATACTATTTTCATTTGATGGGAAGTTGATTGTCATTTTTCTTTTTGGGTACTTTTACCTTCATCTTCTCGAATCCTTCTCCGTAGACACCAATCACAGAGCTTTGGGAGACAAAGGCATCGGGGTCGATCATCTTGATGAGCCTGAATATGGATACGCTCTCTGTCTTTCGGGCAAGGATACACAACACCTTCCTTTCTTTTCCCGTGTACCATCCATGTCCGTCAAGGATGGTAACCCCGTGGTCCATCTGTGTTCCGATGGCATTGGCAATCTCTTGGTACTTCTTGGAGAAGATCATGAACTGTACAGATTCACGTCGCCTGTTCATCACATAGTCGAGCATATAGTTCTCGATGATCATCGTACAGAAACCGAATACTACCTTATGGGCACGACTGAGCATATCTCCGAATTGTGGGAAGAAGAAACAGCTGCCGATGATCATAAAGTCGACGAATATCAGCACTTGTCCCAAGGAGAAATTGCGGTATTTATTGACGCAGGCGGCAATGATGTCCGTACCACCTGTGCTACCATTGTTGAGAAATACAATGCCTAATGCCGTGCCCGTGAAGCAACATCCGATGACCAACGACATGAACTCCTGGTTGTCGCCTAAGATCTTGACGTAGTTGCCATCAGCGGCAACAGGCATCAGTATTTGTCCGAATTTCAGGAAGAAATACAAGACGAAGATGGCATAGATGGTCTTCATCATGAACTTGAAGCCTAAAATCTTCAAGGCTATGATCAACAAGGAGATGTTGATGATCATGTAAGTGTTTTCCATTTTGAAGCCAGTGGCATACATGATAATAGCGGACATACCCGTCACGCCACCTGTAACGATTTCATAAGGCAAAAGGAAAACAGTAAATCCAAAGGTGTACAGGAGGAGACCAAAGGTTATGAAAATATAATCTTTGGCCTCATTCCATACAATCTGATGATCTATTGTCATTTAACTACTATGTTTACGATTCTCTTCGGTACAATAATGACCTTGATAACACGCTTACCATCCAAGTATTTCTGTGACTTCTCGTCTTTGAGCACAGCCTCTTGGATTTCATCTTGAGTGGCTTGGGCAGGGAATGTCTTCTGGTAACGGGCTTTTCCATTAAAGGAAATCGTCAGTTGCATTTCGTTCTCAACAAGATATTTCTCATCATATGAAGGCCATTGTGCGTCACAGGCACTTCCTTTCTCGCCTAAAGCTTCCCAGAGTTCTTCTGCAATATGGGGGGCAAATGGCGTGATGAGGATGACCAAGTCCTTCAGCAAGTCATGATTGTGGCATTGCTGTTGTTGGAGCTCGTTGACACAGATCATAAAGGCAGAAATAGCGGTGTTGTAAGAGAAATGCTGGATATCTCCCGTTACTTTCTTGATCAACTTGTGTACACTCTTCAGGGATTCCGCCTTTGGTTCTTCTTGGTTGACCAGGAACTGGTCATTGCGGTTATCGTAGAACAAGTTCCAGAACTTTTTCAGGAACCGGTGGCAACCATCAATACCATTCGTGTCCCAAGGCTTGCTTTGTTCTACTGGTCCCAGGAACATCTCGTATAAGCGCAAGGTATCTGCACCATATTTTTCTACGATCATGTCTGGGTTAACGACGTTGAACATCGATTTCGACATTTTCTCGATCGCCCATCCACAGACATATTTACCATCTTCAAGGATAAATTGCGCATCCTTATATTCTGGGCGCCATGCTTGGAATGCCTTGATGTCAAGGACATCTCCATGGACGATATTGACATCAACATGGATTGGTGTGGTATCGTATTGGTCTTTCAGATGAAGTGATACGAAGACTGGTGCCTTGCTATGGTCATCATCATTGATGCGGTAGACAAAGTTGGAACGTCCTTGGATCATGCCTTGGTTGACGAGCTTCTGGAAAGGTTCTTCCTTGCAACTATAACCATAGTCATGCAAGAACTTATTCCAGAACCTACTGTAAATCAAATGCCCTGTTGCATGCTCTGTTCCTCCGACATAAAGGTCGACGTTTTGCCAGTATTCATCAATGTCCTTGGCAACAAGGGCATCGTCGTCTTGGGGATCCATGTAGCGAAGATAATAGGCTGATGAGCCTGCGAATCCCGGCATGGTATAGAGTTCGAGCGGGAAGACGGTCTTATTGTCAATGAGTGATTTGTCTACTACTTGCTCCTGTACAGTATCCCATGCCCATTTCTTGGCACGACCCAATGGGGGCTCTCCTGTTTCCGTAGGCTTATACTGGTCAATCTCAGGCAATTCCAACGGAAGTGCACTCATAGGGAGCATATAGGGCATATTATCCTTGTAATAAACAGGGAAAGGTTCACCCCAATAACGCTGGCGAGAGAAGATGGCATCGCGGATACGGAAGTTGACTTTTACACGTCCTATCCCTTTTCGGGTGACATATTCCTTAGTAGCGGCAATAGCCTCTTTAACAGTAAGGCCATTCAGAGAGAAACCATCTGCGTTCTCATGTCCGGGACGTGGACTGTTCATGACAATGCCTTCCTTGGCATCAAAGCTCTCTTCGCTCACATCTGCACCCTCAATCAAAGGGATAATGGGCAAATTGAAATGCTTGGCAAACGCATAGTCACGGGAGTCGTGCGCAGGAACAGCCATGATAGCACCTGTGCCATATCCAGCTAAGACATATTCACTGATCCAAATGGGAATTTCATCTCCAGTAAAAGGATTGATGGCATAAGCACCTGAGAAAACGCCGGTAACGTGATGGTCACTGATACGATCACGTTCCGTACGCTTTTTTACGTAATTAATATATTCTTCTACAGCAGATTTCTGTTCTGCCGTGGTAATCTGTTGGACATAATCAGATTCTGGGGCAAGTACCATGAAGGTAACGCCAAACATGGTATCCGCACGGGTTGTGAAGATCGTGAACTTCACATTGCTGTCCTTTACGGAGAATTCCACCTCTGTACCTTCCGACCTTCCAATCCAGTTACGTTGTGTTTCTTTTAATGAATCTGTCCAATCAATAGTGTCAAGACCGTCTAACAACCTTTGTGCATAAGCAGAAACACGTAGGCACCATTGGCGCATTTTCTTCTGTACGACAGGGAAACCTCCGCGGACACTGATTCCGTCTACTACCTCATCGTTAGCAAGTACGGTTCCAAGTCCGGCACACCAGTTGACCATCGTTTCTCCCAAATAGGCAATACGGTAGTTCATCAAGATTTGCTGTTTTTCCTTTTCTGTCTTGGCATTCCATTCTTCAGCTGTAAAAGATAGTTCCTCGCTTTGCGAGATATGCAGGCCGGCAGTGCCTTCTTTCTCAAAATGGGCAATCAAACCCTCAATGGGCTTTGCTTTTTGTTCGTCATAATCATAGTACGACTTGAACATCAGTTCAAATGCCCATTGTGTCCATTTATAATATTTAGGATCACAAGTCCGCACTTCACGGTCCCAGTCAAAGGAGAATCCAATCTTATCCAATTGCTCACGGTATCTGTTAATGTTGTTAACTGTGGTGATAGCAGGGTGCTGACCAGTCTGGATGGCATACTGTTCAGCAGGTAGACCAAAAGCATCGTATCCCATGGGATTGAGAACATTGAATCCTTGCAACCGCTTGAAACGGGCATAGATATCACTGGCAATGTATCCAAGAGGATGACCTACATGCAAACCTGCACCAGAAGGGTAGGGGAACATATTCAATACATAGAATTTCTTCTTACTCTTATCTTCGGTAACTTTGTAGGTTTTGTTATCTACCCACCGTTGCTGCCACTTCTTCTCAATTTCTCTGAAGTTGTAATCCATTATCTTGATTATTTAATATTGATGTCGAATATATCTGCTTTGCGCGTACATAATACATGCAAATGCAAAATTACGAAAAAAGAATGATATAAAAGAATGAGTCGTGAAAAATATCATTTTGGATGGTTCATGGGTCTCTTTGAGATCGTGCATGACGATTTTGAGTTGTCAACCTTTGTCAACCTTTGACAACCTAAAAACAGGTTGCAAGCCCGATAAAC
>CAJLYG010000036.1 GCA_905210845.1 uncultured Prevotella sp. | reverse complement strand
CTCGGTTTGCAGTATCTTTCCATAAGATACGCGGCACCTCGGAAATAAAAATAAAACAAGTTTTAGAAGATTTGATTATCAATCAAATCGTGTATTTCGCTCGGTTTGCAGTATCTTTCCATAAGATACGCGGCACCTCGGAAATAAAAATAAAACAAGTTTTATTTTGTATTTCGCTCGGTTTGCAGTATCTTTGCGGAAAATGTATATTCTTGTCATATAACTATAAATTCATTATATTATGTTGAATAAGAAAGTAGAAGACGCGCTGAATGCGCAGATTAATGCCGAACTTTGGTCGGCTTATCTTTATTTGTCAATGTCGGCTTACTCCTATGCCAATAACATGCCGGGAATAGGTCATTGGTTTGATGTTCAGTACCAAGAGGAGATGGATCATGTCAAGATCTTCTTCAACTTCATCGTACAGCGCGACGGTCGCGTTAACCTGAAGGCAATCGATGCCGTGCCTACGGAATGGAAGTCTCCGCTCGACGTGTTTGAGTCGGCTCTTGCCCACGAGCAGAAGGTAACAGCCTTGATCAATGAGCTTTACACCCTTTCCATCGATGAGAAGGATTTCGCTACACAGAGTATGCTGAAATGGTTTATCGACGAGCAAGTAGAAGAGGAGGAAAATGCCAAGAACATCATTGATAACCTTAAGATGATCAAGGACAACGGCTTCGGTCTCTTCATGCTTGACAAGGACCTGGCTACCCGTGCTTATGTTCAGGCTGCTCCACTTGCTGCCAAGGCTTAATCCAGAAAGACAGACTCTCTTTCACGGATGCTGAATTCCTTAACAAGGCATCCCTTTCACGCTCAAGAAGAGATGGAGGGGATGCCTCGTTCATTCATATCACTCCAATGAAGACAAAAAAAAGGGTGGCTATCGCTGTTAAAGCGACCACCACCCCATTTATCATTAGACTTGATTTTTTAATTCCTATCAAATAGGGAAAACCTCTAAAAGTCTATTCCCAACCATCATCATCAAGCCATTCGTCCAACTCATCATCTATAAAAGGACGGTTAGACTTAGCCCCACCATGATCAGGCTGATCGCTACCTGCTAAGAATTGCAAGATCATGTCAACCTCAACTTCCTCCACTTGTGGTACAATATATTTTTTCTTCATCATTGCACTTTCTTTATTTAAGGGATGATTACTTTCTTTCCATTCACAATATAGATACCTGCACTCAAGTTTACTGTCTTGGTTTCTCCTGCACTCATTGCAGTGCGGAACACTGTAGCCCCAGCTGCACTGATTACTGTTACTGACGTTTGCGCGGATGAACGGATGAAGAGTGCTCCATGACTCGGCGTGAGTTGCAAACCAGAATTGTCCGATTCCGTCGTAATGTCGTTTATACCTGTTGCCCAATCATCGAAAGTCACATTAAAGCCATTCATCAACTTGGCCCCATTGCTCGACTTGTGCCCAAAGTAAGCACGGAACGGGTACATGTACAGATACTGGCCCTTGAGGTTCTTAGAATTATAGAACTTGCTATTGGCAAAGTAGAACCAACCGCCATCCTTACTCAGCTTCTTGCCAGAGTAAGAACCGAAATGAGTAAACTTATGTTGATCACTACCGATGGTTCCCGTACCGGTCTCTCCCATGAACGTATAGTCGTCTGCATTCATGAAATTACCAGACTCTGGATTATCACTAATAGAAGCTTCAACGTCGGAGCCATATTGCTGGACTTCAAAGTTAATCTTTTCGTCGCCAGAAGTCTCTTCCACCTTGACCATGTAAGGCATGTTGGGCATGGTTCGGGCTACCTCAATGGGAACAAACTGAGCCTTACCCCAGAAGTCCTTGCCCGTATAGTCTTCTTCCTTATCTGTTGTTAGACCACCCTCTTCCTTCATTCGGTAGAGTGAGATCTTGCACTTGTCGTTGGCATGCACGCCTTCACTAACTTCTATAGAGAAAGGCAGTACCAGGGTAGCGAGCGCGGTCTTGTTATATCCATCGAGCTCTATCTTCCGAGTATAAGCCGCATAGTTCTCTGCCGGCACAGATATCTTATAGGGTGAGTAGAAGGGTTGTTTATCGGTGATAACAATGTTCTTGCAAGCGCGGAAACCACCACTTTGCGTTTTCTGCACGTAGTTGTCCTCGTCGAACGTAGTACGCTCGGGGAAGAAGATAAGACAGTTGGGGTTAAGTGCACCCTTCATCTGAGCCATGCTCTCCTTGCTCTCCACGAGCACCGAGTAGAGGTTGGTGTAGTCGAGATAGAGTATCTGATCGGTCGACGCTCCCTTTTCTGTCAATGCAGTTCCCAAGGCTTGCTTCATCATGTTGACCGTGAGATAAGCCTTCGAGCTGGGAATCTCGGCACCAGTTTCCGTGTCATAAGCCTTGAAGGTACCACCATACATAGGCTTCTCTAAGTCGCCCTCATAACAAGTGGTCTTATAGAGTTCCTTCAGATCGCACTTAGCATTGTAGTCCTTCACGAGCAGTTGGATATCCATCAGATAGTAAGCATAATAGCGGTGCTCCATGGCTGTGGTGGGCGCGATGTTATAGCGTGTCTCATCACCAGCAAAGAGGTAGCACTTCTTCTCACCGTTAATGGCCAACTCGATGTCTGAAGTAAACGTACCACCCTGAGAGGTGTACAAAGCCCCTGAGTAAGGATATTCCTCCAAAGTAGAAGCTGTAGCCGTTGCTCCTGCTGCCTCCAACTCGGCGGCATTGTTGAACTTGAACGCCTGATTCCCACATTCCTCACTATATACCTTATCGGAAGCGTGTTCTGTGCCCTTAGCTTGATACTGTTTGCCATCGCCATACTTGTTATAATAAGCTGACTTGACCAAATAGTTGCGTGAATTTCCCGTAGTTCCTTTCCCATAAGTATCATCCATATACTTGCTGGTAAGGTTCTCGAACGTGAATTTACAAGTACCCCCCTCGCCTACGAAATCAGATGGCACGTAGAAGAGGAACTGACCTCCTGCCACCTGGAAGTCATTACTGGTAAACTGCTGCGTCATTTGTAAATTATCAGCCTTCTTTGAATGGCACACGATGTCGAGTGTGTTGATAAAGGGGTTCAACTGCTCCATCGTGAGGTTGTAGGTGATGAGTGCCTTTGAGCCATCGGCAAGACCGGAGATAGTAAACTTCACCGCGTCGTTGTTCAGATCGCTGACCTCAAGAGTAAGATCTTTGTTATTGCTGCTGACCTTTGCCATTTCTTCCACATCGGTGCCGCTCGTGCCATAGAGGCTGAGCGTGAATTCCGAGGGGGTGTAGGCAGGGTTGGTGACCTGCCCGGAGATTGCGTTCCAAGATGCGACAGAATTGTTGCTTGAGGAGAATAGAGCTCTTGAAGAACGACTATTAAATAACAAATAGTTGTCGCCCCACATGACACGTCCATTGCTCACTGTGAAGCTACTGGCCTTGTTGACATCAGTTGTTCCATTGGCGATATAATACCTGCCGGAGGTCTGAACATATAGATACGTATTGCCGCTCTTCAACTTGCCATTAGTCAGTGTCCATTGGGTAGCGGGACTGGTGTCCCAAGTGCCGTCTGTCTGAAGATAGTAGGTTGTAGTCCCCCAAAGCCAGCTGCTAACACTATACGAAATGGTTCCTCTTGTTCCGTAGACGATGTTGGAGGCTGATGCCTTTGTGCCATAATGGGCATTGATTTGTGCGCCCGTGATGCGGTAGCCTAAGGGGATTGTCTTGCCATTTTGGTTTTTTGTGTCGGTTGGAGTTTCAATATAATAAGTACCATTTCCTAAAGCATAGTAAAGTTTTCCATCGTTTTGCAGCACTTGGATCTTTCCGCTGCCTGCGGTTTCCGGCAGTTTACCACCAGATACTGCGTCCTCCTGATAAAGCCAGTTCTTCGCCGTGAGGTCAATCACGTTCTCGTAGTCGTAACTATAGTAAGTTGCGCCGCCTTTAGAGTTCGGCTGTATCACGCCCAAGTCGAGCTTGCCAGTCGTGAATTCAGAACCTACCATGTTCACGCCATCACTGATAATCTCGTCGGGAGTCCCCGGCACGCCTTCGGCCTGGAACTCACTTTCTGCAGTGAAGTAGAGTTCAATTGACTTGATGGTGGCTCCATAGTAAGCGTCCCTCTCTCGCCAGAAGTAGAAATACAGGTTGTTGCCCATATCTGTCTCCGTCTTGCTGGTACGTTCGATGACATATTCTTTTGAATCATTTGTTGTACTACCCATGACCGCTGTGGAAGCCAAAGGATTGTTATAGTCGAATAATTTCCCAGTCTCATACATCCGCTTGTTGATGCTCTTCAAGCTGAAGCCGCCGTAGCTTTTGCCGTTCATGTCATTGAGCAGCACCATGCGGTAACCCGTGAAGCGGAAGCCTTTGGGCAGAGAGATACTCAAGTAAGTGGTGACACTCGTGCCACCCATCACGACATAAAGATTACGGTCGGTGTCAAGTCGGATATTGCCAGCAGGGTCTTTCAGCACACCACTCTCAGTAAGGTCTGCTTTGTCTGATACATGCAAGGTAAGAGGCAATTGATTGTGCCGCCAAAGTGATGACCATCCATTCTGAAAGCCTACTTCACCTTCATAGGTCAACCCCGCAATGAGGCTACCCGATGAGGGCGAGATCGTTACATTCTGTCCTGATGCTTTTAAGCCATGCATAGAAGCAAGGCATATCCACAGCATCACGAGGATACCGGGGAGATCCGAAAATTTGAATCTTGTTCGTGTAAAAAGATGTTTCATGTTTTCGCCTTTATTATGTTCATTTGCTATTATTAAGAGATTCGTTTCAATTTTTGCCTTTGTGGCGGTCGTTAGCTTTGCAAAAGTAAGATATATGAGACGTAAATAGGACTTTTGATCAGGTTCAAAATGATGCAAAACCATAAAAAACAGGTTCAAAATGATGCAATGTGTAAAAAAAATACTATATTTGCAACATGCAAGTGAAAGAAAAATTCAGTAAGGCTTTGCACGCATTTATCAGCAAACGGGCGAACGGAAGGTTGGATCAAATGCAATTGATGGTGTTCATGGTGGCATCGGCAATGGTCATCGTGGGCATGCCCTTTCACTTTCTATTCAATTGGGTAGGCAATAATGAGATCATCCTCCGCTCGATCTCCATCGCTATCTGGATTTGTGCCATTGTGATCTTAGGCTTGTATGCACAGAAACGGCTACGATTGGAAACTGCATTCCTATCCTTGTCCATCTCCTACCAACTCTTGACAAGCTTTCGCATCCTCTACCTGACCTTAGCCTGCACACCCGAACAAACATCCCTGCACCATGAGCTGATCATCATGAACGAAGCTTTGACATTCACTAACTTCCTCGTTTCCTGCATCGGCATGGTGCGTAATGCTCCCTCATGGGTGCTCGGGCTCTTTATTGTGACCATCACCATTGCCTATCTCATCAATCCCACCGTGGCAGGATCACAGTTCGTCCTGCCCTTCGCCTTTGTGATGGTATGCGTATGGGGATACGCGATTCTCATGCGCACGGTCTTCAACAAAACATCCCGCGAGATCAATGACTATAAGCAACTACAAGACTCTATCCTTGAGATGTTCAACATGAGCAAGACGGAAATGGTGTCCCTCATACAACTCTGCCGCAAGACAGGTCACGACCAGTCCGTCGACCGTAAGATGGTAAGCAAGCTTTCCGAACAAACACGCCATAATCTCATCAGCTTGGGTGAATTCCTGCGCAATGAGCGACGTGAAAAGCTGATGGACTTAGGCAATGCCCTTCCACAACTCTCACCCACGGAATTAGAGGTATGCCGCTTGATTCTCAGAGGCATGACACAGAACGAAATCGCCATTGCCATGAACAAGAGCCTGAGCAACATCGGCACAGTAAGGGGGAATATTCGGAAGAAACTGCAGTTGGGACCCAACGAAGGCCTTCGCGAGGTGCTCCTGAAGCTGACAGTGAAAAGCGAGCATGCTGTTTCTGCCCCCCCCGTTGGCTTAAAAAGAGGCACATTGAAGGGCATCTTCAAGCGGCACAAAGAAGGGATTGATATAGGACATGCAAGTAAAGAAGTAACAGACAGGGCATGAAGAAACGATATCTTATAAAACTCAAACAGAGAAAGAAATACTTCTATCAGTTGGGTATGGACTTTTTCGGCAAGCGTGCTCATGACGGTATTGAACTAACACGCCTGACAGTCTTTCTGGTATTCTCGCTATTGGCAATCATCGGTCTGCCTCTTCATTTTGCGTTCAATATATGGGGCGATGACCAAGCTATATTAGATGGTATCTCTTTCTCCGTATGGATGAGTAGTCTCATCCTCTTATTGCTCTACATATATAATAAGGTGAGTCTGAGCAAGGCGTTCTTCACCTCGGCAGTTATCACGCAATTATTAGAAGGCTTAGGCATTGTCTACATGGCAGCCACAGCACAAGGCTCATTCACCACGGTCTTTGAGAATATTGTCTTGAACGAAGCTGTATGCTTCACCGTTTTCCTCATTACTTGCATGGGACTCTTAAAGAATGCACCTACATGGCTATTTGCCATCTATTTGGCGTCATTGGGCATGGCGTACGCCATCAACCCCACTGTCGTGGCATCTCAATTTACCATTATTTTCGCTTTCGTGATGGCATGCATCTGGCTCTATATGATCGCGTTGCGCATCTTCATAGGCAACACATCCCATGAGCTCAGCGACTATAAACAACTGCAAGATTCTATTCTCGACATGTTTGGCATGAGCAAGGTAGAGATGGTCACCCTCGTGCAGATATGCCGCAAGGCAGAAAGCAGTCTCGACTTAAACTACAGTAAGGTAGGCAAATTGTCACGGCGCACCCGTGACAACCTCATTCTGTTGGGTGAATACTTGTATAAGGAAAAAAGTGACAAGCTAAGTAACCTTGGCGAGATCTTCCCACAACTCACGCCCACAGAGCTTGAGGTCTGCAACCTGGTGATCAAAGGCATGACGCTCAAAGAAATTGCCGTAGCGACAAACAAGCGCATGGGCAATATCGGGACTGTAAGAGGCAATATCCGCAAGAAGCTTGGACTGGACAGTGGAGATGACCTACGCGAGGCCTTGGTCCAAAGAGTAAAAGGCTAACGTTGGCAAGCGATCTCCAAAAAAATGATCCGCAATCATCCTATTCATACAAGGGGAGATTGCGGATCTTCATTGATCAATCACTGATCATCATTCATCCCAACCGGGATTCTGAGTCCACGCATTATTCGTCAACGATAGCATGCGCGGTTGGATAGGTAGCAGATAGTCTCGATTCAAGTTAAATTTCCATCCATCAGGGTAACTGCTTGGATTGACGGGCAGGATATAGCGATAGGCATCTCCTGGATTTCCTGTTAGAAAAAGATTATTGTTGGCGCTTTGGTCATATTTCAACTGATTGCCGTATGCGGCATTACCCTCCAAGTTACTGCCTGTGAAGAGCGCACCTTCTGCCTGCCGACCGACAATGAGCACATCAGCGGCAGCCCAACGGCAGATATCCATGAACCTGCGACCTTCCAAAGCTTGCTCAACCCGGCGCTCACGGCGCACTACTTGGATATATTTGTCTAACGCATGGAAAGGATAGTCAGGATCAGTATTGTACTCCCTGTCAAAGTCAACGGCAGGCATCCCTACCCTGTCGCGCAAGGGTTGCAAGGTGCTGATAATCTCAGATGCATGCGCAGCGCCACCGAGTTCTGCCAAAGCCTCAGCCTTGTTGAGCAGGATATCAGCATAACGGAATTGAATCCCAGGTGTCGATCCCTTGAACTCGGCATCAAGATTGCCGGTATAATCTATCTGGACATACTTCAACATAGAGTAACCACTCTCATTTTTATTGTACCCGGAACCTGTTAGAGGAGGTAACTGGAAGCCCTGGGGTTGGTCTGGGCGTAAGGTCTGTCCGGGCATTGCCACAGTCTGTGCAAGCCGTGGATCTCTCAACGTAGGTTTCAACTCCTCACCATAGACTTTCTTGGCATTCAACTTCTGGTCGCCAGTGAAAGGCTTACCATCAATCGTAAGATAGTCATCAACCAGCGACGCTGTAATCCCGATGCTGCCCCCTCCTTGGTTGAGATAACGATCCACATTATTGCCAATCAGGTCACCATCATAACGCTTGAACCAGAACACTTCCGGATTGTTGCTCAAGTCTTCTGTCTGGAACATCTTACGGTAGTCATCCAACCGATTACCGGTTGAATAAATGTGCCACACATTGCGGTTGATAATGTCGTTGCAGGCTGCCACACAAGTTTCCAGATAATCCTTGATCTTCGTGTCCGTCACCGTCTTGTCATAGAAAGCATCATTCTTCGCCCGATGGTATTTTTCCCATGTCGCCTCAAAAAGGGCTACCTCACTCTTCAGGGCTCTTGCCACGTCCTTATGCACCCGCATGGACGCGCTGCTGTTCTGGGCTTTCAGATTGGCGATTGCCTTGTCAAGGTCGCCCAAGATGCTGTCCACGATGAGGATCCTATTCTGGCGTGGTAGTTGCATCTCTTCAATATTGGGATCGAGGGGCTTGCTCAGCCAAGTCACTTCCCCATAGTTCTGCAACAGCTGATAATAATACCACGCACGGAAATAATAACCTTCACCAACACACTGCTTATAATCAGCTGTTCCCTTCTCATCACAGTTGTCAAGGTTATTGAGCAAGTAGTTTACATTTCGTATATAAGTATAAGTACCCAACTTTGACGCATTGCTCAGCGTCATCTCTCCATTCAAGCGGGTGTTAACCGAACCTGCCGACATATTATCACTTTGCAGGTCGCCATTGGCAATAAATCCAGTACCCCATCCCACGAATCCCTGGGCTCTAAGCCCTGATTCATAGAACTGGTCAATATAACTTTGCATCTCTCCCAAGGAACTAAAAGGGCGATCTGTCGAGATGACGCCCTCTGGTGACTTGTCAAGACTAAAGCATCCTGTGAGGAAAATGGTTGCACAGGCACAAATTATCATATTCTTGATTTTCATAAAAGTTCTTTTTTATGGTTATAAACTTACTGTTAGTCCTACGGACAATACTCTGTTCATGGGGTAATTCTTTCCTCCTTCTCCTGTATAGCCATTTGAAGTGAAGATTGACTCTGGGTCAAACATCCCCTTGAGTTTCGTAATGGTGAACAGGTTCTCGCCAGAGAAGAATACACGCACCTGCTGAAGGTTGAACTTTCCGATAAGCGATGCTGGCAGGTCATAGCTCAACGTAAGGTTCTTCAAGCGACAGTAAGCTGCATTTTGCAAATAGCGGTCGGTAGGCTCGCCTGAAGTCTTGGCATTGTATTTCCCCACTGCACCTGCAGAATTGATATAAGGCTTGGGATAATAGGCATTCTTGTTATCCTCTGTCCAATAATCAAGGTGCTCTTTGAACACCGTGACCTGAGCATACGAACTGCTTCCCCAGAAATAGACGCTACCCGTTGGGTCCCAATCACGTTTGCCAATCCCTTGGAACATAACGCTCAGGGTGATACCTTTCCAGCTTACAGCTCCATTGAGTGTATATTGATAACGTGGGGTTGTGTTCCCGATAACTGTATAATCTCCCATGTCACCAAGGACATTGGTGCCTTTGTTCACTTTCTTGTCCCCATTCAGATCACGGAAGGCAACATCGCCAGGTGTCCATTTCTGGGGCGTGAGATAACTATTGTCATGAGTCTTGTTGTATTCGTCTGCCTGCTCCTGTGTCTGGAGGATACCATCCGTACGGTAGCCCCAGATCTCGCCGACTTTTTTGCCCGTGTACCAATTGCTTTCCGGATTCGTGCCCGTTGGGTTAGCATAGTCCGTCACGACAGCCGTAGCATCAGAGATAGAGAAACCTACCTGATAGTCCACTTGATGAGCTATTTTTCCACGATAGTTCAGTACAAGTTCCCAACCACGGTTCCGCATTGAGGCATTATTCGTTTGCGGGGCAGATGCGCCAAAGAAATCGGGGAAGTCAACGCCTGGCCCTAACATGTCCTTGGTCGTACGCTGGAAAATATCAAAGCTACCCGTCAGGGTATTATTGAAAAGCGCAAAGTCAAGGCCCAAGTTCTTACTATTCACTTTCTCCCATGTGGTAGCTGGGTTGACTACTCCAGGCGCATTAAGATACATGTGCCTGCCATCAGCAAAGTAGTATCCACCTAATCCGCCACTTAATGACATGGTCGACGCAAAGGTATAGAGGGCTGCACCACTCTGGTTACCAAGCCGTCCGATAGAGCCCCTGATCTTCAGGTGGGAGAGCACTTTTGTAAGGGGTTCCATGAACTTCTCTTCGGTAATGTTCCATCCTGCACTCACGGAAGGGAAGAATCCCCATCGATGGCCCTTGGCAAAACGCGAAGAACCATCATACCGCCCGTCTACCTGAAGTAGGTACTTGTTTTCATAGTCATAGTTGATACGTCCGAAGAAGCCACGTGTTGCCCATCCATTACGCACATCCGTAACCGTCTTGTCACCAGTACCCATGCTCACATTCGGATTCTTGGTAGAATAGAGCCCGGTAATGGAGTTACGCAGATAATCGTAATGATTGTCTTCCTCCTGATATCCACCCATGACCGTAAAGTTATGCTGCTTGTTGAAGGAGAACAAATAGGTACCATAAAGATTGATGCTCTGATAATGCGTATGGGTATTATAACGAGTGTATCTCCCGTCTTTTGCCACGCCGAGCTCACTACGTGCACCCTTTGACGTGCTTACTCCATCTGCTCCATAAATCAGAGGTGCTACGTTGAGCGCGTCATAATTATTCGCCACATACTTATAGGTATAGTCAAAGTTGATGGTCAATCCTTTGATGGGTGTCAGGATCAGACTGGGCTGGAGATCAAAAAGATCGCGCTTGTTGGTGGTATAGGTCCCACTCTGAAGATATGGGATCATAGAAAGCTCTGTAAAATGCCCATGAGGATCCACCACTGATATCGTAGGACGGAAACGGGCAAGAGAATGGTAGAAGCCTTCACTGAGTCCTCCATCCCCAAAGGGACTGTGCGACACGGAGTGAGTAAACTTCATTCCCATCTTTAACTTGAGCCACTTGGTGAGCTCCGAGCTAATGGTCGTCGAGAGATTCATACGCTCAAAATTCATCTTTGCATAGCGTAGGATGCCATCTTCCTTGAGATATCCACCAGAGACATAGTACTGCGCTGCCTTGCCTCCACCGCTCAAACTAAGGTTGTGACGTTGCTTGAAAGCGTAGTCCTTATAATGAAGCTTGAAATAATCCACGTTACCAATACCCTTTTCGCTATTTTCAAATGCAGGGTTCATGCTTGCCGTCGGATCCAATTCCTGCCAAGGGTCGACACTGGTCGGATCTTTCATATATTGTTTGAGAAGTGCAATCTTCTCATCACTGTACCTCCTGGAAGAATTGGCATTTGTGACACCATCATTCCAAAAGGTAGTGAAATCCACAGCGTTTGCCATCTCCGGCAACACCGTAGGAGCACTCCAACCCACTGTGCCCTGATAGTTGACACGCATCTTCCCCTCCACACCTTGCTTTGTCGTAACGAGGATCACGCCATAGGCAGCACGTGCCCCATAGATAGCACAGGCTGCAGCATCCTTAAGGACGGAGATGCTTTCAATGTCATTGGGGTTGACATCCGACAGGCTCATTTCAATACCATCCACCAATACATAGGGAGTACCCGTACCCGAGAGATTGCCTTGACCACGTAAGGTAAGCGTACCAGTGGCACCCGGACGACCCGCGCTCCCATTGGTAACAAGCAAACCAGGCACTAAGCCTTGCAAGCTTTGAGACGCGTCCGTCACTGGACGAAGGGTCAAGTCATCACCTTTCACCGAAGACACCGCACCAGTGAGGTCGACCTTCTTTTGTATACCATAGCCTACCACGACAACCTCATTGAGAACCTGTTGGTCTTCCCCAAGGGAAACGTCAAGAGTTCCGCTCTTGCTCCCCAACTCCTTGGAAGCGAAGCCGAGTGAGGAGAAAACGAGTCTGGCATTCTCTGGTACATCTTGCAGCACATAGTTTCCATCTACATCCGTCACAGTTGCCACTTTAGAGCCTTTTACGATAACGGTGGCGCCAATAATAGGTTCCCCTTTACCATCCACCACCTTACCTTTTACCGTATGGCGCTTGCCATTCTGCTTTGTGGCTGGCTGAGAAGTCTGAGGCGTAGCATGCTTGACGATAATCCGCTTATCCTCAATACGGTAAGTCAAGTCCTTCTGACCCTCTAAGATCTGTCTGACTGCCTCCTGCAATGAAACATTGTTCGCTTGGATACTTATCTGCTTGTTTACATCTAAGTCCGAAGCATAAAACACAAACGAATAGCCCGTTTGCTGTTGCAGGGCATTCATAGCTTGTTTCACGGTAATCTTGTTCGCATTGAGCGTGAAACTTTGGGCGAATCCCGGCAGTGATAGGCTCAATGCACAGATTGCCACTGCCAGCGTTTTTTTGTTGATTATTCCCATGTTACTATTGATTTGGATAGGTTATATTCATATATTATAAGGTATGTTTCATTTACTTAGATAGTATATATTGTTTTTGCCTTTCCGGTAGGAGAATTGCCCTGTGGAAGACAAGTCTCGGAAAATATCATCGATGCTGTCATGTTGCCTATTGAAATAGCCATAGAATCTCTTTCCTGACACTTCCTTACCGACAACAATCTTGACTCCATAATAGCGTTGCAGTTCATGGGCAATACTTCCGAGCGACTTATTTTCAAATGTGAGGATATCCATATTGCCAGCCTGCTCCGCTGCTGTCGTAGCAAGCGTCCTCGTTATCTCCCCTGTATGCTTGTCAAGGACCAGACATTCACCCTTATCCTTTGCAATCGATGAGGTATGTGCGACAAGATTATCCAAGGAAACGATACCCTCTATGAGGACTAACTTAGCAGTGGGATCCTCATCATAGTTTGTCAATATGAACTCAGTGCCGATATCATGGGCAACTAACTCCTGGGTTTTAACGCTAAACGGCAGATCCCGACGATGTGCAACCTTGAACTGCCCTTCTCCATGCAGGATAATTTCTCGGTTCGTAATGCCAAAGCCTTGTGAACAAACAAGGGATGAGCCGGCATTGAGTGTAACCATTGACCCATCGGGAAGGGTCATGGTCACTTTCGAACCATTAGGAGCAGTAAACCGGAACTGGGCAAACTCCTTTTTGACAGTGTCCGATCCATAACGATAGGCTTTCCAAGGTGCAAGAATGACCAAGATAAGCACTACAGCCGCTGCGATATACAGCCAGTTTCTCCGCAACCACCTCCCCTGAGGCTGATCTGGACGAGTCAAATCCCCATGCTCTTGGAGGCAATGCTGATGGAAACGAGCGATGGCCTGATCTGTATCAAACTGCTTACGGCTCATACGGATATCTGCAGCCATGGCCACTTGCACGAAATGACGGGTATATTCTTTATTCCTATCACTGCGGCATGTCCAAGCCCGCAATTCCTGCAACTCCTCGACTGAAATCTCTCCAGTCCAAAGTTTTTCCAGCAACTGGTCGATATGTTGTCTCTGACTTTCTTCCATGGTTTGGGTTCCTATATACATGTCTGGATTATTCTCCACTGGGGTAGTGGGAATGAGAAAAAAAATAAAATAAGGAATCACTCTCTAAGTAAAATCCACCAAAATCCCCATGTGATCCATCTGCCTCATCTCATCAACAAGTCCAGAATGAGATAAGATAACAATTGGGAAGAAATGACACGAAGCGCTTTTTTTATATGGTATTTCACGGTATTGACAGAGATGCCGATTTCCTTCGCGATCTCTTGATTGCTTTTGCCTTCCTCTCGGCTCATTCGATAAACCCTTCTGCACTCATCCGGAAGATTATTGATAATCTCATCTATTTTCGCAGACATTTCTATCTCCAAGAGCCGCGACAACGGATGGTCATCCGTATACAACACACTATCTATGAATTTCGATGATTTCCTTTTTTGAAATATTTTCTGCAAGTGCAGTATGGCGGTACCGGGCAGAAGCAATCTCCGTAAGGCTCTTGTATTTGACAGCACGAGAGAGGTAAGGTTCTATCGTATCAATCGTCAATTGTCTCCGTCGTTCCCATAATGAGAAAGACACATCGTCTACAATCTCCTCAGCCAATCCTCTATCGTTGACGATAAGCATGGAAAAAGCACATAAGGGGGCATAATAGCGATAATAGAGCATCTCAAATGCCTTCTCATCATCACGATTTATCCTATCTATGAGATCCTGTTCCATGGATATTGATCTTTGCTATTTGACTGGTCTTGCTTTCTCAAACAACAAAAGTACTATTATTTTTTTAAATCACAAAGGATTTGCAAGATTGTCTCGAAATTTGATCCATTAGCCTTCAATCAGGGGAAACAAAATTGCGCCAGATGAGAGAATACAAGAAATATTTCGTAATTTTGCATGCAATAGATTAGTGCCCTATGACGATCAAGAAGACAAAAACAACCTCTATGCCAGCAGTTACCATTTTGCCCAGCGCCTTTAGCAAGCCCTTGAGCCTGGATTGCGCTCTCGGAGTTAAGGCTGGATTCCCGTCTCCAGCAGAAAGCTATGAGGTGGAGCCATTGGACTTCAACCACGACATGATCGAGCATCCCGACACAACGTTTTATGCACGTGCCAATGGAGATTCCATGATTGGGGCTGGCATTGACAGCGGCGACCTATTGGTCGTGGACCGGTCCTTGGAAGCACAAAATGGTGATATCGTTGTGGTCTTTTACAATCAAGAATTTACGATGAAGTATTACGATGACACTCATCTCCGAGATGGGTATATCGAATTAAAGCCCGCAAATCCTAAATATCCTGTCTTTAAGATCACAAACGACCAGACAAACTTCCGCATCTGGGGTGTCGTCGTATATACTATCAAACGACGGTGCAACCGGAGAATCAGGCAACCAAAGTTCTAATCACCCTCCCAAACCCTTCTACAATGAGATATTATGCCCTTGTTGATGTAGACAACTGTTACGTGAGCTGCGAGCGGTCCTTCCGACCTGACTTAGAAGGAAAGCCTGTCGTCGTTCTTTCCAATAACGACGGATGCGTCGTGGCACGTAGCAATGAGGCGAAGGCGATGGGCATTAAGGCTGGAACTCCTTTTTACCAACTCAGCCGGTTATTTCCCGGACAGCCTATATATGCTTTCTCTAGCAATTACGAACTCTATGCCGACATGACCCGGCGACTGATGAATATGGTTCGCAGCGAAGCTCCCGATTTCCACCGTTATTCCATAGACGAAGCCTTCTGTATCCTCAATGGCATGGATGGCATAGCTCTCAAGGCTTGGGGCGAGCAACTACACCAACGCATCTACCAGGGCTTGGGCATCCCAGTAAGCATTGGCATCGCTACCACGAAGACCTTAGCAAAGATCGCCAGTAAATTTGCCAAGAAATATCCTGGCTACCACCATTGCTGTGTGATCGATAATGACGAAAAGAGGAAAAAGGCTCTTTCTCTTTTCCCCATTGCGGATGTATGGGGCATTGGGCGGAGATGGGGCGAACGGCTCATGAAAGCGCAGATAAAAACGGCATGGGATTTTGCGAACAAAACGGAATCATGGGTACACATGACTTTCAATATTGTAGGGCAACGTACATGGAAGGAGCTGCAGGGTATAGACTGTATCCCTATGGACGAGCTGGAAAAGGCCAACAAGAAAAGCATCTGCACCTCCCGTACCTTCCCTAACATGCTGATGAACTTAGACGACATCAAGCCCCATATCGCCAACGATGCTGCCAAATCAGCAGAGAAGCTCCGCCACTTCCATGAGGTAGCAAGTGCTGTAGGAGTATTCATTGACACTAACCATTTCCGGGACGACCTACCGCAATACGATATGTTCCGCACCATGACCTTGCCAACACCTTCTTCTTCGACACAGGTTATCGTCAAAGCTGCCATGCAGGTATTAGAGAAAATCTATTACCAAGGATTCCACTATAAGCGAGCTGGCGTCATCCTGCTGGGATTATGTGCGGACACTGCAGTGCAAACGAGCCTTTGGGATTATCAACCTGAGGACTATGCCAAACGTCGCCGACTTGACGCAGTAGTTGACCTCATCAACCGCCATGAAGGAAAAGAGACCGTGATCCTCGGTGCCCAACAGTACAAAAAGAAGGACAAACAGGGCAAGTCTGTGCACTTCGCCGATGCGATACGGCGTGATCATAAAAGTCCCAACTATACCACACGCTGGAACGACATCATAGAGGTGAAATAAATGTTAGAGTAAACCATTATGATTACAACAAAGTCTCGATATACGTAGCCTTCATCCCAGTTTTCTTTTCAAACTCATCAACCACGATCTTCGTTAACCGTTGGCTTCTCACTATGGCAGAGTTCATGCAAGTTTGGCTCTGCTCATTTGGCTTAACGAAAATGTACCATTTCAATCCATATCATGATCAGTATATGAATAAAAGTGAAGCTATCACACAAAATTCTCTCGAGAATTTGATCCAATCGTGGATGTTTTGCAAAGCAAAAGGATAAGTGGTACAATAAATTCTCGAGAGAATTTAGCGAAACATGTGCTTTTCCTGTCAACCTTTGACAACCTTTGACAACCTAAAAACAGGCTGCAAGCCCGATGTACAAAGGGTTTTGACAACCTGTCAACCTTTTCACAAAAAAAATCACTGTGGTATATAAAATTGTTGGCTTTCGCCTACCTTTTCTCGCTACGGCAGAGCTCAAGCTTGGCTCTGCTCATTTGGCTTAACGAAAACGTTCTAATAAAAAAGAGTGTAAGCATGATCGCGTGAGCCAAAATTGTCGTCATAACATAAAAGCCTGAAAAAGATATGGCAGGACTACGATATATCAAATACCCGATCGTACGTAACCTCATAACGATATTGACAAATAGTATAATTCATACTTATGGCAAGTAATTTTTTCCCATTGACAAGAGAAGGACTAAAGCATATAAAGACTTTAACCTTTTTGCTTTTTGCACTTTCATATCAATTAGCTGTCTTTGCCGTAGAAAGCCCATCTCATAGACAGATCATATATGTTTCCTCCAAAGGCAATGATCTTTGGGGGGATGGCAGTATTGACAAGCCTTTCTATTCTATTAACAAAGCTCTAAAAGGCAATCTGAAGGATGGCCCTTCCTCTGACACTTTGTACATAACTGTTAATCCCGGTGTCTACTTTATGTCTGAACCCATACAGATTTCCGAATCAAATAGCAGGCCAGTCGTCGTGACATCTTCATCAACGAGAGAGAAGCCAATTTTTATTGGCGGAATACAAATCAAGGGTTGGCAAAATAAAAATGGAATATTGCAGGCATATATACCGGAAACCGTCCAATATGGATTTAAGTTCAACCAGTTGTTCGTAAACCACCAAAGGGCAACATTAGCACGTACCCCAAATGAAAAATGGTTCAAGGTAAAGGCATCAAAGGAGACTCCCATAGAAAGAGGAGAGAATTGTGCGAAGTATGCCGTTCAGCAGATAGATCTCTTTAAGAATGACTTTGAGACTGTCAGGAAGAGTAAAACAGACGATATCGGACAAATAAAGTTCCGCTTTTACCACAAATGGGATATAACCTGCAAGAAGCCAAGATATATCTCCACAGACTCCTCCCGGATTTACATGGATGGAACAGGAATGAAGCCATGGAATCCAATCAACAAAGACTCACGGTATATCATGTTTGACTATCTCGCAGCTTTAGATTCAATAAACGAATGGTATTTAGACTCGCATTCTGGGATTCTATACTATAAGCCGGAACAAGAGGAGTCGATGGATAGCTTGTATTGCATCGTCCCAACACTGCGCCAATGGCTAATCATCAGAGGAGACAGGCAAAGGCATGTAAGAAACATAACATTCAAAGGGATCTCATTCCAATACTCTTCCTATAAAATCCCGGAATTAGGAGAAGATCCCATGCAAGCGGCTGCTAAAGTAGACGCAGCCATACAATTAGACTATGCAGATCATATTGTATTTGAAGACTGTGAAATGCTACATACTGGCAATTATGCCGTATCAATGTCTACCGACTGCCATCACAATACCATCAGGCATTGTTATATGGAAGACCTTGGAGCTGGTGGAATCAAAGTTGGAGAACCTTATATGCGGAAACCTTCTTGGCCCATCACATCCAACAATATCATAGACAATAATATCATCAAAAATGCCGGACATGAACTGCCCTGTGCTGTCGGAATAGGACTATTCTTCACAAAGGACAATCAAATAACGCATAATGATATTTCAGACATTTTATACACTGGAATATCCGTAGGATGGTTCTGGGGCTATAATAAGGACAAGGCCTCCGCATCTGTCATGGATGACAATGGAGACATGGTCCTTTTAGAAATGCCTTTGAAGAATCCTTCCACTAACAATTTGATACAATATAACCATATCCACCATATTGGATGGGGAGAACTGTCTGACATGGGAGGAATCTATACTTTAGGCGAATCCCCAGGGACGAAAATCCTAAATAATATCATCAATGATGTTTGGTCGTATGATTATGGAGGATGGGGATTATATGCAGATGAAGGATCTACAGGCATTGAAATGAGGAATAATTTAGTCGTTCGATGCAAAAGCGGTGGATTTCATCAGCATTATGGAAAGGAAAATATAATAGAGAACAATATCTTCGCTTTCGGATATATCCATCAACTGCAATTAACAAGAGCAGAACCGCATCTGTCCCTGCATTTCAAACATAATATAGTCATATATGACAAAGGACCTGTTTTTGCCCGGCAATGGGAAAAGGCGAATACTGATACCGACTATAATCTCTATTGGAATGTCCGGTCTCAGAAAAACGATTGGGGAGTAGATATCAAGAAATGGAAACAAAATAAAGATATCCATTCCGTAAGCATGAACCCTCTATTTGTGAATGTTCAAAAAGACGATTTTAGATTTCTTTCCAAAAAGAATATCAAGAAGATTAAGTTCCAACCTTTCGACTTGACCAATATCGGAGTATATGGTGATAAAGAATGGAAGGCGAAAGCTGAATTATCTCCTGAACGTTCGCTTTATTTTAAGACGATCGTAGAAAGCAGTACTGAGAAATAACCATTCTAAAATGTATTCAAAAGGGCATAGAGTAGTGACCATTTTCCATTCCACTACCTATGCCCTTCTATTATGCCCTTTTACATGTAATCTGGATGCCAAACGCGCAATAGGTTAAGTACAATGCACAAAGGGCAATGACGAGGATAGCCATCGTAATCCCTCCCTTGTCAATAGCATATCCGATAACCGGGGGAACGACATCCTGATGGTGGAAATTATATTGGC
>CAJLYG010000035.1 GCA_905210845.1 uncultured Prevotella sp. | reverse complement strand
CTCAGCAACGGAGCCCTCGTCTTCTTGGCTGTCCTGGTGGTCAATGGAAGAAAGTTCTGGAAGCCCCGCTCCCTGCTCTTAGGGGTTGTGATTCCATCCATCCTCCTAGTGGCATTCGCCTTTGCCGTCAATGCAAGTGAGGAAATCCCCCAAGACCAGAAAGTACAAAACTGGACCAATCGCTCGATCCCAAGAGGAGAGACGCTCATCGAAAACTTCTTCGGAGAGTCCCTCCAGCTCCATCGGCGGCATATCTTAGGAGATGCACTGGTCAACCGCCCGGTCATCGTGGAATATACCTGGGGCATACAATACGTCATCGAGGCCATGATCATCCTGTTCTTCCTTTGGGGAGCGTGGACAGGAAGGAAGGACAGATACGAATGGCTGCTGCTCGGCTGCCTCGCCTTCGCCCTCTTCCTGCATATCGTCTTGGGCTTTGCCATCAACGAGGTGTACATCATGACCGCGCATTGGGCGTATGTCATCCCCCTGTCCATGGCATACCTCCTCAAGAGAAGGAATCCTTGCGCCGAAGTGCTCCTCTTCGCCATCACCCTTTACCTATGGGCATACCATGGCTACCTGCTCTGGAATTACCTCACGTGGCCATTGAGCTTCAAATAGAACTCCCTTCCCCATCTCGTTCTCAACGAAATCTATATTACTGATAGACAGCAACTTACAAGCAGAAAAGCAAAAGGTAACCTTTTGGCTCGCAAAAGATAACCTTTTGAGCTTCAATAGATGGCCTTTTGGCGTGTGTTAGCTAACCTTTCAGGCTTCAATAGATGACCTCATGCAAATTCAAAGAAATAAGAGGCAATTTATTGATAAGTATCCTTTCCCATCCATTTCAGGCATCGGCGACGGAACGACCTGACGATCTGCCGGAAATTTCCCCTCTGCAGGTTTAAGATAAGCTCCTCAATGGAATTGCACACCTTGATCCAGCGATGGTTCCAGCCGATGGTCTTGTAGTAATGGTCTTGGTATTCCACATGGTCGATCATATACTTGGGATGACGCAAGGGGAAATCGAGCTCATGCCTGTTCATGGTGAAGATACGGCGCAACCTATGTGGCATCGACTTCAGGTTGGCAGAAAAATGAGTGGAGTCAGCCGTCAGTCCCACATTATTGACCAAGTTACGGGTTGGCATGATGGATAGTTGGGAATGCAGAAGCATGGACGCCCAGAAGATCGTCTCGAAATAAGGCTTGCCCGACCGACTATGATCCGTGAACATCTTCATCATATCCCTGCGGTAGCCTCGCCTTTTCTGCAAGGCCCTGAGCTGTCGGACTGTATATGCATCCTTCATGAATTGGTATTCGCCATCCCATTGGTCCAGGACCCTTTTCCACGATGCCCATCCCCAAATAGAGAATGTCGAAGTGAAAAAATAATCATCCGGTACTCCAGGCGTTATCTCATCCACATTAAATCCTGAGATCATCGCGATGCGATCATCGTGCTCGTACTTGTCCAACAATTCCTTACAGAAGGGGAAAAACGACTGCGAAGGAACCACGTCATCTTCCAATACCATACATTTGTCGGCAAGTGAGAAAGCCCATTTGTGTGACAAGTATCCCGAGGGGTCGCACCCTTGGTTATGCTCTTGGTAATTGCGATGGACGTCACACTCCCAATCAATATCCGCGACGATCCTACGGCAAGCCATGATCCCGGGAAGATCCCTTTCATCCCGTGGCCCATCCTGATAGAGAAACAGACGGGAAGGACGCGCCTTCCTAACCTCATTGAACACGAGTTGGAAGGTCTCCGGCCGATTAAAGAAAAGCATTAATACGGCAATATCAATTTGAGCAGGCTTCTTCATGCGACATTTATTTGGAGACAAAGATAAGTCTTTTCTTCCAAAAATCAAAGTTGTTGTCTATAAAATACATGCTTTTCTCATAGAAGAGGAGGGACTTCCATCTCGGATACGAAGTTTTTTTGGTAATTTTGCACCCAAATCAAGAGCAACAATGACAAGCATCTTCAAGATAAGACGTAACGAGTGGATCCCTGTTCTTATAGCAGGGATTGTCTTCATCGGACTCAACGTCATGATGACAGGGTATCAGAACGAATTATTTACCCGAGGAGGAAGGTTAGGATTCTGGTCTATTTTCTGGAATCACTTCCATGTCTCTGGCTTTGACCCTACCTCTTACCTTGAGATTTCCCAGTGGAGCTCTTACTATAAAGAGTTCCGGCATCCTCTTCTCCCATTCTTTTGGTATCCCTTCTCTGTACTCGACAGTTGGTTGATGAAAGCTACTGAGACCAATTATGCGATCTACATGGTTGCGTGTGTCCAGGTGTTTTGCGCGGTCTATTCCTTTGTCTTCCTTCGTAGGACACTTTTGGAAGTCATCGAGGTGTCGGGCGCAGATGCCAACCTGCTCTCCGCTTTTTTCTTTTCCTTTGCCTATATTATCTTGGCAGTGATGGTGCCCGACCATTTCGGCATGTCCCTGTTCTTGCTCACGATGACACTCTATGTCGCAGGCACACACATGAAAGAGAGAAAGTCTATGAAAATTCTTCCCTGGGCTGTCCTTTTCCTATGTACGGCAGGAGTGACGTTGAGCAATGGCATCAAGACTTTATTGGCAGCATGCTTCACAGAAGGGAAGAAGGTGTTCCGTCCAGCCTTTCTCCTTTTCGTCGTTGCCATCCCCTTAGCCTTATTGGCAGGCTCGTATGCATGGCAATACGAGCACCTCATCCTACCCCGAATGGAGAAGGGAAAGAAGATTCAGTTGGCGATGGAGAAGAAAGACAACACGCTCAAAAAGAAAGAAGCGAGCTTCGGGCATCGTTTCCAGCAAGTACATGGGAAAGCGATTAGTGACAAGGGTCCCCTGCAATGGACGAACATCTCTACGCCTCGGTTGCAGAGTATCCGTGATAACTTATTAGGAGAATCGATCCAGTTGCACTCCACCCATCTCCTTGAAGATGTGTTCTTCACACGTCCCATTTTCGTATCCTATGCCCATCTTTATCAAGACGGGATAGAACTGCTGATCGCCCTACTGTTTGCAGCCGGTCTTTGGTGCGGTCGCCATTCGCGTTTTCTTTGGATGGTCGGCACATGGCTTGGTTTCGACATGTTCCTGCACTTAGGACTGGGATTCGGGTTGAATGAGGTATACATCATGGCTGCCCACTGGGCATTCATCATTCCCTTAGCCATGGCTTTCCTTTTCAAGAAGATCTCCCTCACCTACTGCAACGCACTCAGGGTAGCCATCGCCTGTATGACAGTCTATCTGTGGATCAGCAATGTTAGCCTCATCAGCCATTATTTACTCCACACACCTATCCTCTTCGGATAAGTCGCCGATAACAAACGACCAGACAATAGGCAACACGCGGGGGCAGACGCATGATAAGCCTGTCCTTGACAGGTATTTCCTTGTTCAACCGTGAGCGTAACTGGCAATAATACTCACGGAAGACATGGAATTCCTTCCGCTCTAAATAGAACTCATACATCTTAATCTGGTACAAGGTCATCCCATTCTTATACCGTTCCCATTCCGGTTGCAAGGTCTCCCTCAGCAACTCATCATACTGGATGGCTGTCGCCAACGGACGCTTCCTGTCGTTGGGCACGTCCATCCGATAATAATAAATGCAGGTATCAATAAAGAACGACTTCGGATGTTTCATTTGGCATTTCACTTGCATCAGCTTATCTTCCCCCTCAATGATTTCCCGTGGGATATCAAGGCATCCTTCTAAGAGACGCTTTCGGAAGAGAATAGCCCAGAGCACGCCAAAGTGCTGCCGGTTGGCAAGGATATCCTGAATGATGGCGGAAGGCTCCACCACGCCATGGTAGCCGGAACAAGTCAACTGACCATACTGATTGACATAAGAGCCAAACACCAAATCAGCATTCTCTTTCTTGATTGCCTCATACGTATCCCGCAAGGCATTGGGCAGAAGACGGTCATCAGCATCCGAGAACATCACATACTGTCCCTGTGCCTGTTGCCATCCATATCTCCTGGCAGCCGTCACACCACCGTTTTGCTGATGGAATACCCGCAGGCGGGGATTGCCTTTCGCCATTTCCTCACAGAGATCGCCAGACCCATCCGTACTACCATCGTCCACGACAATCACTTCATAATCGGCAAAGTCTAAGGAAAGAGCTGCTGAAAGACAGTCCTCCACATAATCCTTCTTGTTGTAAACAGGTATGATCACTGATATTTCCATGGCTAACCTCCTATTTTCTAAACTTCTCCAAGAAGAATTGGACACACTCCTCCATGATCTTCACCCTAAGGATCTTCATCACCCCCACGTAAAGAAGGGCAGCAACAGCGATTCTGGCAAACAGCAAGAGATAAACTTGATGCAAGGGCAATGTCACAAAATAGGTGATGCCCATCACGGCAAAAGCGATCAACATAAACGGACAGATATCCGCCAAAGTATCTAAGAACCGGATTCCTATCAATCGACGAGCATAGAGCATCCAAGTAAGGAGCCAGAAGATATTCAAGAGAGTATAAGCGATGACGACGCTGATAATCCCCTGCTGGTAGGTCAGGAAGATCAAGCCGATCTCGATAACGATCTGAATGATGTTCAGCCACATATTGATATCTGAGCGTCCCTGACTGATAATCAAGTTCTTGTAAAGGTTATAGAATGGCATGAACGCACCTCCCACACAAAGAATACGAAGGATAGGGATACTGCCCACCCAATTCCTGCCTACCGTAGCAAGGATAAACTCCTGTGAGACCAAGGACAAGCCAAACATCGCAGGGAAGGACAGGAAGGCTGTAAGGCGGATCATCTTACGAAAGGCACGCACCTCACGCCCTTTCTCCTCACGCAAAGAAACCAGGACAGGTTGTGCCACCTGGTCAATAGTCCCTCCTACCGACTGATAAGCCATCATGTCCCATTTGAATGCCTGATAGAAATTACCCACTACCTCAGGGGTCTTCGTGAACAATTTTCCAAAGATAGAATTAAGGATATTGTTGTTGACCGTGTTGATGATCATGGTCACCAAGATATTCATACTAAACCTAAAGGTCTTACGGATCGGCGAGAAATCAACATGAAAGGAAGGTCGCCACTTCACGAAGAAGAACCTGCCGATGACCAATACCGTACTGTTGACAACCTGCTGCCAGGCTAAGCTCCAATAAGAAAAGTCGGCTAATGCTAAGATGATAGCCACGCTTCCCGAGATGACTAAGGCACAAAGACTGACGATGGTGATCTCCTTGTTCATCATGTTCTTCGTCATATAGGCATTCGTGGATATGCCAAAGGAAGAGATAAAGAAAGAAAGGAATATGAACCGGGACAGGTCTTCCAGGCACGGTCGCTCAAAATAGGCCGCAATAAGAGGGGAACAAGCGAAAAGGAGGATGTACACCAAGAAACTGGTAAGGATGTTAAACCAAAACACCGCATTGTAATCATTGTCCTTCGGACTCTTCATGTTGACAATAGCCGTGGAAAAGCCACTGCTCTGCAGATTGCCGGCAATCGCGGAGAAAATGGCAATCGTAGCAATAGGAGCCCAGGCCTCTGGCACTAACAACCTACCTAAGATAATGCCAATAACAGCATTCAGCACTTGGGTCGTCCCATTATTAAGGGCTCCCCAGAACAATCCTTTCGCTGTTTTCTCTTTCAGTGATTCTGCCATAATTACCTGCAAAAATAGTATTAAATGTTTGATGTTCAAAATATTTTTCCTACTTTTGCACGGATAAGATCAAAATCCATCTTACAGTTTGGCAAAAGAAATATTAGATATGGTTATTACTCCAGAGATAAAACCTAAATGGAATGCCATCATCACAGATATCCTCAGGGCATTTGTCGAAATCTGCAATGAGCATGGGCTCCACTACTTCTGCGTAGGGGGAACTGCCATTGGAGCAGTGCGCCATGGCGGAATGATCCCCTGGGATGATGATATAGATGTCTGCATGCCTCGCCCTGACTATGAGAGGTTCGTGGAAGTCTTCAATGCCATGGATAGTCCAGATTATGAGCTGGTCACTCCCTACTCGCAAGACAATTATCCCTTGCCTTCGATGAAGCTATGCAATAAGAAGACAACGCTAATGGAAGACGAGCATACGCCGTGCGTCACCGGGCTCTATATAGATATTCTGCCCGTAGACGGCACTTCCGACGATCGAAAAGAAGCTCTGCGCCTCTTCCATCATTACCATAAGATCAAGAACAGGTTGAGTGCCATCTCAAAGAGATTCTCTCTCCAAGAGCAATTTGCTCTCTTAGCACGCCCAAAGGAATGGGGACAGTTCTGCTATAAGACCATCGGGTTCTTCTTTCGAAAATCCTACCGCAGACATCTCCTGAAGGAATTACGCGCCATCAGTATGAAATATCCTTTTGATACAGCAAGGAATGTCCTCGTCTATTCTGGATCTTACGGAGACAAGGAAGTCTATCCCAAGGAGTGGATAACAGGTTCCCCACAGTTCTTTTCCTTTGAGGGCATTCCCGTGGCATTGCCACATGACTATGATGCCTATCTTCGTAATCTTTTTGGAGACTATATGCAATTGCCACCCATGGAGAAGCGGCAGGCAAAACATCACAAGGCTTATTTTAACATGGATTCCCGTGAATCTTTAGATACCGTAAAACAAAAAGTACATTGATATGAATTATGCATTGATTATTGCAGGCGGAAGCGGCAACAGGATGGGACAAGACATCCCAAAACAATTCATGCATGTGGACAACTGCCCGATCATCATCCATACGATGCTGGCCTTTGAACAGCACCCCGACATCCACGGCATTGCCGTCGTATGCCTCGATGGTTGGCAAACCGTGCTGAGGTCATACGCAAACCAGTTTTCCATTACGAAGCTCAAATGGATCTTCGATGGGGGAAAGACAGGAATGGAATCGATCCATCATGGTATCTATGGACTGAAGGAGGCTGGCTGCAAGGATGACGACCTCATCTTAGTGCATGATGCCGTACGCCCCTTACTGTCGCAAGATATTATATCTTCTAATATCGCCATTTGCCAGAAATATGGATATGCCATTACCGGGATCAAATGCCGGGAAGCCATCTTGGAAAGTGAAGATGGATTCACCTCCACAACAAGCATACCCAGGGACAAACTCATCCGTACGCAGACCCCTCAAACCTTCCGATTAGGCAATCTGATCAACGCACATGAAGAAGCGGCACAGAAGGGAATCACGAATTCCGTCGCTTCTTGTACCTTGATGGCGGAATTAGGCAACCGTGAGATGCATATCGTACCGGGATCAGAGAAGAACATTAAGGTCACGACGGTCGAAGACCTTGAAATCCTGAAAGCACTCATGCATACACAAAAAGACTCATGGCTGAAATAGAATCTTACTGGGACGATATCAGAAAAATTCAGGAGGAAGAACTCCCTTGGGACTTACTGAAGGACAGCAGCATCCTCGTGGTGGGTGCTACAGGACTGATCGGATCTTGCCTGATTGATGTCTTGATGAACACAAACGTCTCTTGTCAAGTCTATGCTGCAGGAAGAAATGAAGAAAGGGCAAAAAAACGTTTCGCTCAGTATTGGGACTCAAATAACTTCCATTTCCTACGACAAGATGTCATGCAGCCTATCGCATCCGACAAGTCCTTCGATTATATCATAGATGCAGCCAGCCATGCAAGCCCTAATTTTTTCTCCATGTGCCCTGTTGAGGTGATCAAGTCGAACATTGACGGAGTATCAAACCTCATCGACTATGGGCGCAGGCATCAATTGAGGCGTTTCCTATACATTTCGACAGGTGAGATCTATGGCACGGGTGCCGGGACATTCCGAGAGATAGACAGTGGGTATGTCAACAGCATGCTTCCCAGATCCTGCTACCCCTCATCCAAACGGGCGGCAGAGACGTTATGCGCGTCATATACAGCGGAGTACGGCGTAGATACAGTGGTCGCCCGGCTCTCTCATACCTATGGCCCACATTTCACAGAGAGCGATAACCGCGTCTATGCCCAGTTCATCCGGAACGTGCTGAACGACGAGAATATTCTCATGAAGAGCGATGGCAGTCAGTTGCGTTCCTGGTGCTATGTCGTTGACTGCGTGAAGGCCTTGCTCTATATTCTCCTGAAAGGAAAGAAAGGAGAGGCTTACAATGTCGCAGATCCTTCCTCTTGCTTTTCGATCCGACAACTTGCAGAGACCATCGCCAAGGCTTCGGGGAAAAAGGTAATCATCCAACTTCCTGTCCAAGCCGAAGGATCAAGCAATTCCCAGATTCCCATTGCCACATTTGACATAGGGAAATTGCAATCTCTCGGTTTCCAGATAAGAGGACGGTGGGAAGACAAGTTGATGGCAACGATCGTGGAACAGCAACGGGTGTCACGCTCCTAATTGAAAGGTTACCTCATGGTGAACACGGACAACACAAGCAATTGCTGAAGCGATCAGAAGAATGCGACCGCAAGCCATCCCTCCAGACGACTTGCGGTCATTGTTTTCATGGTATAAGAAATCTTATCTTCTATTTATCTTTATAAAATAGCACAAGGCTAATTACCTTTATCTTCATTCTTCTGACGGATATGCTCTTCATATTCCGCAATCTCACGCTCTCCGATCTGGGCAAACCCATAGTGCTCGTCATGCTGACTAAAGTCGAGTCCCACCCGCTCACTGGCAGAGCTGACACGCATGGGGATGACCTTGTCTATCAACCAATACCCTAAATAGCTCATGCCAAAGGTATAAACGATGACGATTGCCACAGCCAAGAGATGATAGAGGAAGATGACGAATCCCGACCAAGTTCCTGACACCAGGCCCTCATGGATGAAGACACCGGTGAGGATGGTACCAAAAATACCACCAGTCCCATGGGTAGGGAAAACATCCAAGGCATCATCAATGCTACTATGGCTGCGCCAATAAACAGCCGTATTGCAAATGATCGTAATGACAAATGAAATAAAAATGCTCTGTCCTACAGTCACATATCCAGCTGATGGGGTGATGGCAACTAATCCGACAACACAGCCAACGGCAGCTCCCATAGCGGATGGCTTGCGCCCACGCAGGCAGTCGAAGAAGATCCAAGTCATCATGGCCGTTGCTGCTGCGGTGTTCGTGTTTAAAAACGCTTTCACTGCCTGTCCGTCTGCATGCAGTGAACTACCAGCATTAAACCCGAACCAGCCCAGCCAGAGCATCGCTGCACCTAAGAGCACAAAGGGGATGTTGGCAGGTTCTTCCCTACGCGTGGCGGCGTTTCGCCTGCCCAAGAAAACCGCTCCAGCCAAGGCTGCTACGCCAGATGAGGCATGGACGACGATACCTCCGGCAAAGTCGACGACTCCCCACTTCAAGAACAGTCCATCTGGATGCCATGTCATGTGCGCCAATGGACAATAAATCACCACGAAGAACCATATCATGAAGAACATATAAGCCGAGAAGCGCACACGCTCGGCAAAGGAACCCGTGATCAAAGACGGGGTGATAATGGCAAACTTCATCTGGAACAAGGCAAACAAAGCCAATGGTATCGTTGCTCCACCCAAGATCTTACCGGTTGGAGTCAGGTAAGTACCCGCGCCTACGTTCTGGAACATCAAGAAGGTTTGAGGATTACCGATCACGCCACCGATATCATCACCGAAAGCAAGGCTGAACCCGAAGACGACCCAGAGCACACTGATCAGTCCCATCGCAATAAAGCTCTGCAACATCGTGGATATCACGTTCTTTGCTCCCACCATGCCTCCATAAAAGAAGGAAAGTCCCGGGGTCATCATTAACACGAATATCGTGGCAGTAATCAACCATGCCACATCTGCTGCATTAATCTTGGAAAAATCACAAGTAAATGTTGGTTCCGAAGTAAACAATCCTGCTATGGCAATAATAATCATGCCAAGCATCAATAGATACCATCTCTTATGTACTCTCATATGAATCATGTATTTTGTGTATGTGTTGTTGTTATCCTCTCTTTGAATCCTATACTTAGTAAGCCTGCTCGTGAATGTCCGAGACTGCTCGTCCGCTCGGTTCATTCATATTCTTGAAGGAGGCGTCCCAAGCTAAAGCCTCAGCAGTGCTACATGCAACGCTGGGCACGCTGGGCACGCTCTTCGCCGCGCTGTCTGAAGGGAAGTGTTCCGCGAAAATCGAACGATAGTAATACTCTTCTTTGTTCCTCGGCGGATTGATCGGGAACCGTTCCGCAGCATGTGCCATCTGCTCGTCGCTGACCGCAGATGCAGTAATCTGCTTCAGGGTGTCGATCCAGCTATAGCCCACTCCATCAGAAAACTGTTCCTTCTGGCGCCAAGCCACTTCCTGGGGAAGCATGTCGGAAAATGCCTCACGGACGATCTTTTTCTCGATGGTCTGACCCGGGCACATCTTAGCCTCTGGATTCGTGCGCATGGCAACATCCAGGAACTCCTTGTCCAAAAAGGGAACACGTCCCTCCACTCCCCATGCCGCAAGACTCTTGTTCGCCCGCAAGCAATCATATAAATAGAGCTTTGATAACTTGCGCACGGTTTCCTCATGAAAAGCCTTTGCATTCGGTGCCTTGTGGAAATACAGATACCCGCCAAAGATCTCATCGGCTCCTTCACCAGAAAGTACCATCTTAATTCCCATCGACTTGATGACACGCGCCAACAGATACATAGGAGTAGAGGCACGAACTGTCGTCACATCATACGTCTCAATGAAATAGATCACATCGCGAATGGCATCCAAGCCCTCCTGAATCGTGTAATTGATCTCATGATGGACCGTTCCGATATAGTCTGCCACCAGACGAGCCTTTGCCAAATCAGGCGCGCCCTTCAGTCCAACGGCAAAAGAATGCAGACGGGGCCACCAAGCCTTCGTCGCTCCACCTTCCTCCACACGGTTTTGCGAATACTTTTCGGCAATGGCAGAGATCACGGAAGAATCCAGACCACCGCTGAGAAGGACGCCATAAGGGACATCACTCATCAACTGGCGGCGGACTGCATCTTCCAGCGAATCATGAATTTCCTGAACACTCGCCTTGTTATCTTTTACCTTATCATAACTAAACCAATCTCTGGTATAATATCTCTTTTGCCCTGGATCACCACTCCAGTAATAGTGTCCAGGGAGGAAAGGCCCGTAATGGTCACAATTGCCTTCCAAAGCCTTCAACTCACTGGCGACATATACCTTGCCATCCGGATCATAACCGATATACAAAGGAATAACTCCAATAGGATCGCGGGCAATCAGAAACTCATCCCGCTCAACATCATAAAGGGCAAAGGCAAAAATTCCACTCAACTTCTCAATCATGTGAATCAGAGATGCAGCATCTGCTGTGCCATTACGCCACTGGCGATATAAGGCAAGGATCACCTCACAGTCGGAACCCGTCTGGAAAGAATATTCTCCTGCAAACTCCTTGCGGATATCCTTATGGTTATAAATCTCTCCATTCACTGCTAACACTTGCTTCTTGTCCGGAGAAAACAAAGGCTGCTTGCCTGATTCCGGATCAACAATAGACAAACGCTCATGGGCGAGAATAGCAGAACCACCACAATAGATACCGCTCCAATCAGGACCCCGGTGGCGGATTTTCTGACTCATTCGCAATGCTTTCTGCCTAAGCTCAGGAGTCTGCTCCTGAATGTTGAAGATAGATACGATTCCACACATATTATTATATTCTTTTAAAGTTATTATAAGTTTGCGATTTGATCCCACTGACAGCAAGAATCTTTCGTTCCCCTGCAGATAAGGATGATTAATCTCTTCTTTTCCATGCTTCTTTCTCCCTAAATCATTAATAGCATACCAAAAAATATCAATTTGATATGTTTCAGTTGCAAATTTACGACATTTTGAAAGCAAATTAATCATATATACAGCATTTTGATATTTTGATTTTAAGCGTAGTTACTATTTATTTTAATTAGCCTATGTTTATCTTACAAATTGAAAGAGAAATATATTAGAATACTTTCAATCTAAAACAATCGACTGAATAGAAAGTGAATAAGCCTCAGATTATGACCGTTATTCGACAAAACGATGTAATTTTGCAACCGTAAACAAGCAAAAAGTCAGTAAAAGAGATAAAATAGCAACAAAATGATAAAGACTGTTCAATTCACAAAGATGCAAGGAGCAGGTAATGATTATATATATATAAATACCATATTATATTCCATTCCCGACCCAAGTGCGGCATCAATCAAGTGGAGTTCCCCTCATACGGGCATCGGCAGCGACGGCTTGGTTCTCATTGGAAAGCCATCCCTTACTAGCGGAGCCGATTTTTCCATGCGGATCTTCAATGCAGATGGATCAGAAGCGATGATGTGTGGAAACGCATCACGGTGCATTGGGAAGTATCTCTACGAAAAGGGGATGACGGACAAAAAGGAGATCCGATTGGAGACTAAGTCTGGAGTCAAGGTTCTTAAGTTGCACATAAGCGCAGAGGACAAGGTAGAATCTGTCACTGTCGATATGCTGGAACCGAAAATGAGTTGCAGTGAGCAGTACAATGAGAAGGTTGGAAATGTGTTAAAAGCAGATTCAATGTCATTTCGTGGCACATTTATATCGATGGGTAACCCACATTTTGTTATCTTTGTAGACGATATTAAAAATTTGGATATTTCAAAATACGGTAGTATATTAGAGAGAGATGAAGCCTTCCCGCAGCGGTGCAATATAGAATTTGCACAGCTGATGGGACCAGGCGAGGGAGAAAAGGGAGATGGAACACCACGAATCCGCACCAGAGTATGGGAGCGGGGAAGTGGGATCACCATGGCTTGTGGCACCGGGGCTTGTGCGACTGCCGTTGCAGCAGCACTCACGAAAAGGAGCGGAAGGGTGAACGACATTGTCATGGACGGTGGAACCCTTCACATCAAATGGGACGAAAAAGACAACCATGTCTATATGACGGGACCTGCAGCCTTTGTCTTTGAGGGCACCATTCCCCTTCCCTAAAAGAGAAACAAACTTAACAAACAATATAAAGATTTCAAATATGGCTTTAGTTAACGAATATTTTTTGAGGCTTTCGAACAACTACTTGTTCGCAGACATCGCCAAGAAGGTAAAGGCATTCCAGATCTCTCACCCCAAGCAACGTGTGATCAGCTTAGGCATCGGGGATGTCACGCAACCTTTATGCCCTGCAGTCATTGAGGCAATGCATAAGGCAGTAGATGAGATGGCTGTAAAAGCTACCTTCCGTGGATATGGTCCAGAGCGTGGGTATGACTTCCTGCGCGAAGCTATCGTTAAGAATGACTTCCTGCCAAGAGGTATTCATCTCGATCCAAACGAGATCTTCATCAACGATGGAGCCAAGAGTGACACAGGCAATATACAGGAACTTGTGAGATGGGATAACAGCGTAGGGGTCACCGATCCTATTTATCCAGTGTACATCGACTCAAATGTCATGATCGGACGTGCGGGTAAACTGGAGAACGGCAAGTGGAGCAATGTCACCTATTTCCCTTGTACCGCCGAGAACAACTTTGTTCCGCCTCTCCCCGACCAAAGGGTGGACATGATCTACCTATGCTATCCGAACAATCCGACGGGAACTGTCTTGTCCAAAGATGAGCTCCGCAAATGGGTGAACTATGCCATCCGCAACGATGCTATTATCTTTTATGATGCCGCTTATGAGGCTTATATCCAGGAAGATGACATTCCCCACTCTATCTACGAGATCAAAGGAGCAAGAAAGGTCGCCATCGAATTCCACAGCTATTCCAAGACAGCTGGCTTCACGGGGGTAAGATGCGGATATACCGTTGTCCCGAAAGAGTTGACTGCCGTTACCCTCAGTGGGGAAAGGGTTGAGCTAAACCACTTGTGGGACCGCCGCCAGTGCACGAAGTTCAATGGCACAAGCTATATCAGCCAGCGTGCCGCAGAGGCTATCTATACGCCAGAGGGAAAGAAGCAGATCAGGGAGACCATCGACTATTATATGGGCAATGCCAAGATCATGCATGACGAACTAACGCGCATGGGATTCAAGGTCTATGGAGGCGTGAACGCTCCCTACCTTTGGGTCAAGACGCCCAACAATATCCCTAGTTGGAAGTTCTTCGAGCAATTGCTGTATGGGACCGCCGTGGTATGTACCCCTGGCGTAGGCTTCGGTCCCAGCGGCGAGGGATACTTCCGGCTGACAGCTTTTGGCGACCGTGACAACTGCAAGGAAGCCATGAGAAGGATTGCCGAATGGATTAGTATGTAAAAACAAGCCCGATCACAACGGCACAAACACAAAAAATCCCCTTTGGGAGATCATATCAATCTAAAAAATGCTACCTTTGCAAAGGCAAAGCGATGTTGGGACAAACATCTAACCGCCCGCAGCAAACTTAAGCATTTAATGGGAAACAAGTATTTAATAGTTTAAACAATAAAAGATTACGACAATGGCAAATTTGAGATTTGAGGTTGTGGCAGAGGCATTCAAGAAAAAACCTCTGGAAGTGATTGCTCCTGTAGAGCGGCCATCCGAGTATTTTGGTAAAAACACCTTCAACCGTGCCAAGATGTACAAATATCTTCCACGGGATGTGTATGAAAAGCTGATCGACGTGATCGACAACGGTGCCCGCTTGGACCGTTCCATCGCAGATGCGGTGGCAAAAGGCATGAAACAATGGGCTGACGAGAATGGCGTGACCCACTATACCCACTGGTTCCAGCCTCTGACGGAAGGAACTGCCGAGAAACATGACGCCTTCATCGAGCATGACGGGAAAGGTGGGATGATCGAGGAATTCAGCGGCAAGTTGCTCGTCCAGCAGGAACCTGATGCCAGCTCCTTCCCTTCTGGAGGTATCCGAAATACCTTTGAGGCTCGTGGATATTCTGCCTGGGATCCTACATCGCCTGTCTTCATCATGGACGATACTCTTTGTATCCCGACCGTCTTCATTTCCTACACGGGCGAGGCCCTCGATTATAAAGCGCCATTGCTCCGTGCCTTGCATGCGGTTAACGTAGCCGCAACGGATGTCTGCCATTATTTCTATCCGGATGTCAAGAAGGTTCAAAGTAACTTAGGATGGGAACAGGAGTACTTCCTCGTTGACGAAGACCTGTATTCTGCCCGCCCTGACTTAATGCTCACAGGCCGTACCCTGATGGGTCATGACTCTGCCAAGAACCAGCAGATGGACGACCATTATTTCGGTACCATCCCTGAACGCGTTCAGGCATTCATGAAGGATTTGGAGATTCAAGCCTTAGAGCTCGGCATTCCTTGCAAGACACGTCACAACGAGGTGGCTCCCAACCAGTTCGAGGTGGCTCCTATCTTCGAGGAGACCAACCTCGC
Source organism: uncultured Prevotella sp. (assembly GCA_905210845.1). Taxonomy (GTDB): domain Bacteria; phylum Bacteroidota; class Bacteroidia; order Bacteroidales; family Bacteroidaceae; genus Prevotella. The sequence goes on along the minus strand of CAJLYG010000035.1, from coordinate 4,141 downwards.
GGTCGATCATAACATGTTGCTCATGTCATTGATGAAAAAGGTCGCACGCAAGCATGGGTTCCGCGCCCTGCTGCATGAAAAGCCTTTCGATGGCATCAACGGTTCGGGCAAGCACAACAACTGGTCATTGTCAACGGACACAGGCATTCTCCTTCATGGGCCTGGCAAGACGCCAGAAGACAACTTGCGCTTCGTCGTCTTCATTGTCGAAACTCTGATGGCCGTCTATAAGCACAATGGTCTGCTCAAGGCTTCCATCATGAGCGCAGGCAACGCACACCGCTTAGGGGCCAATGAGGCACCACCAGCCATCATCTCTTCTTTCCTGGGTAAACAAGTCTCTGATCTTCTCGAGCACATTGAGAAAGCTGACAAGAAGGATCTCTTCGCCCTGGAAGGCAAACAGGGGATGAAGATGAATATCCCTGAGATCCCTGAGCTGAAGATCGACAACACCGACCGTAACCGTACCTCTCCTTTCGCCTTCACAGGAAACCGCTTTGAGTTCCGTGCTGTAGGTTCTGAGGCAAACTGCGCTGCAGCCATGATCGTGCTCAACACTGCCGTTGCCGAGGCACTGACCAATTTCAAGGATCGTGTTGATGCCTTGATTGCCAAGGGCGAGGAGAAAAACAGTGCGATTCTCGATGTCATCCGTGATGATATCAAGACTTGCAAGCCTATCCATTTCGACGGAAACGGTTATAGCGATAAGTGGGTAGCAGAAGCAGAAAAACGAGGACTTGACTGCGAGAAATCTTGTCCAAAGATCTTCGAACGCTACCTCGATCCTGATTCGGTCAAGATGTTCGAGACGATGGACGTCCTGAAGAAATACGAGTTGGAGGCAAGGAATGAGGTGAAATGGGAGACCTATACCAAGAAAATCCAGATTGAGGCTCGCGTGATGGGTGACCTCTCCATGAACCACATCATCCCCGTTGCTACGCACTACCAGAGCCAGTTGGCTAAGAACGTACAGAGCATGTACGACATCTTCCCGAAAGAAAAGGCAGCAAACCTGACTTCCCGCAACGTGAAGATTATCGAGGAGATTGCCGAACGCACGCAAATCATCGAGACGGGCGTGGAAGAGTTGGTAGCTGCACGGAAAGTAGCCAATAAGATCGAGAGCGTGCATGAGAAGGCAATTGCTTACCATGACACCGTAGAGCCGAAGATGGCGGAGATCCGCTATCAGATTGACAAGCTCGAATTAGTGGTGGCTGATGAGCTGTGGACACTTCCGAAGTATCGTGAATTACTCTTCATCAGATAAAATACAAGAATATTAGACAATCTATTTCTTTTATTGGTTGTTTAAGTTTGCTGCGGGGCATGGCTGTGAAGTTGTGTCCCGTTTTTTTTATTGTCCTCCTTCAAAATGAAAGGGTCTCCATCGGCATTGCCGAATGCTGTCTTGTCCGGGTCTATCAGATGGGATTAGGGGGAATTCCCGACAGTGGATAGGGAAATCCCATCAAATGTTTAGGTAGATTCCTTTGGGGTCACATGGTTTTCTTACGATATTTGCAACAAATAAAGTAATAATGAACAACCATTTAAACAACCCGAATATGAAAAAGATAATGACATGGGCAGTCTTGATGACGATAGCCATCTCTGCCTCAGCCATGAGTTATCCGGAGGCTCGCCGCGAAGCCCTGTTCCTGACTGATAAAATGGCTTACGAACTTGGACTGAATGATGCGCAATACAATGCGGCATACGAGATCAATCTCGATTACCTGCGGAGCATGGATAGCCGACATGACGTATTCGGACCTTATTGGAGACGGCGCAATTCCGATTTAAGGTATGTCCTTGATGCTTATCAATGGGGACTCTATACCGCTGCATCTTATTTCTATCGCCCTTTGTTCTGGAGAAGTGGATGGCATCTCCATATTTACACCCGGTATGCCGACCCACATTTCTATTATCGCAATCGCCCCACAGTATGGGTTAGCTACCGCGGCGGAAGGAACCTTCACGTGCACAGCTACTATGCCGGACGTGACTTTGGAAGACCCATCGCTCCTCCAAGAAGGGTATTCAAAGGGCGGCCCATGGAACGCAGGATGGAAAGACGACCCATGAAGAGGGATTTTGGCGAACGCTACATGGAACGCAGGATGGACAGAGAACTGAAGAAGAAAGACTTTGGCGAGTGGAACATGGAACGCAGGATGGACCGAGGACCGAAGAAGAAGGACTTTGGTGAACGCAACATGGAACGCAGGATGGAAGGACGGCATGGCGGTTGGTAACCGTCAGTCCGCCTTTCAAGCAAAACCAAGAGAAAAAGCAAGAGGTGACCTTTCTGACTGCGTGAGATAACCTTTTAAGAGGCGATAGATGGCCTTTTGCGAAGCGTGAGATGGCTTTTTGCGAGACGGGAGATGACCTTTTACAAGCCAGCAAGGCAACCCTCTGATTGTCAATCAAATAAGAAAAAAGGGAAAGAAGTTGCAGGGTTCATGATTTTTTCATACCTTCGCAGGCGGTAAAAACAAACGCAAATGAACACAAAGGAGATAACCGACGAGCTGACGCTCCGGATGATAAAGTTTGATAAGGGGGATCCGATGCGCATCCACCATTTCCTGAAGGTGCACCGCTTTGCCCAGTTGATCGGCAGAAGGGAGCAATTGGATGAGCATACGCAAATGATCTTGGAGTGCACGGCTATCGTACACGATATTGGTATCCATCCTGCGGAAGCAGCATGTGGCAGCAGCGACGGTAAGTTTCAGGAGAAAATGGGACCGGCACCGGCACGCGAGATGCTCACCGGCTTGGGATTTGAAAGGCAGGACATCGACCGCATCTGCTATCTGATCGCACACCACCATACCTATAAGGACATCCAGGGAATGGACTACCAGATCTTAGTGGAGGCTGATTTCCTTGTCAACCTCTATGAGGACGGGGTCTCCGAGCACGGCATCGAGGCAGCCCTGAAGAATATTTTCAGGACAAAGACGGGGTCGGAGCTCTGCCGACTGCTATACAAGGAAACATACACGAACCCTAAAAAGCAAGCATGACCATGAGAAAGCCAAAGATTAAGATTTCATTAGTCGACAAGAAAGGACCCATGGGATGCCATCATGGCCATCTGATCGGGGACACATGGGACTGGGACACGGAACGCGGCTCTCTCTGCCCCATGGCTCAGCATGTCGCTTTCCCTTATGTTGACATCCTCCGATACGGCGGTCAACTGCCCAGTAAGGAAAAGGACTCCATTTGCTTCTGCTGTCCCGACGTAGATGTGATCAATGTCTTTAAAATAGAAAAGGTCAAGGACGAGTAGACCCGTCACCTGACCTTTCCCTTCATCATGGCAGTCCCAGGATGAGACCGCACCATATACCTATGGCTTCCACCAAGTAATATTTCCCTCATCCCATTTGTCCTTGGGCTGCAGAGCCTCATCGGGATAGCCGATCAAGATGCAGTTCAGCGGGACCAGGTTGCCTGGTAGGTGCAACGCCTCAGCCACTCCCTTTACCTTTCTCATCTCCGGATACACGCTTGTCCATACTGCGCCCAAGCCCAGGGCATGGGCTGCGAGCAGGATATTCTCCGATGCACAGGAGACATCCTGTATCCAGAAGTCGCGCCCTTGTCCCTGCATCATCCTGGTCGTGTCGCCACAAGCATAGATGATCAGGGGAGTCTGCGCGATCTGTTCCCCATGCCGTTTCATTCCCTTGGCATAGTGATGGATGGCTGCCGTGTCGTTAAGCACGACGAAATGCCACGGGCGAAGGTCACGTGCGGTAGGTGCCACCATGCCTGCACGAAGGAGTGCCATCACCTTTTCTTGCTCCACGGGACGCTGTTGGAACTTCCGGGTGCTCGTCCGGGTCATGATATTGTGGAAGACAGCCGCGCTGTCATCATTGTTCCCTGGTAAGGAACCGTTTTCGGCAATGGCAGGAACGACTGCCATCACCAGGAAAACGGTTACCAACGATATTGAATGAACGAATTGTCTGTACATCATTTCTTGATAATATTAATAGCCTTTACTTGTTCGTTAGCATTGAATGTCATGAAGACTGAAGCCACGCCAGTCGTCGCATTGATCTTATAGATAGCCGGCTGGATGGAAGAAGAGGATGCGGCATTA
>CAJLYG010000034.1 GCA_905210845.1 uncultured Prevotella sp. | reverse complement strand
CAGACGTCTCCCACTACTTGGTATTTCTCGATTACTGCCAATCGCTTCTTGCGGAATATGGTAAGAGCCATCGTGGGGACCTTGTTTGATGTGGGGCGGGGCAGGATCACCTTAGAAGAGTTTGATAAGATTGTAGAAGGAAAGCGGCGTACGGATGCAGGGGAAAGCATGCCGGGCAATGCCCTTTTCCTGGAAAGGATAGAATATTAGATATGTGGTTAGTGTTGGCTTTTCTCTCAGCAGCGTTGCTGGGATTTTATGATTCGTTCAAGAAGAAAGCTTTGTCGGGGAATGCAGTGATTCCCGTGCTTTTCCTGAACACGTTGTTTTCTTCCTTGATCTTCTTGCCGTTTATCATCCTGTCGTCGTCTACGACCCTGCTTGATGGAACTGTCTTTCATGCTGCCTCTGGCGGATGGGAGGTGCATAAGTACATCTTGTTAAAGAGTTGCATCGTGCTTTCATCTTGGGTCTTTGGTTATTTTGGGATGAAGCACTTGCCACTAACCATTGTCGGCCCTATCAATGCCACTCGTCCGGTCATGGTCTTGATTGGCGCTCTGTTGGTATTTGGAGAGCGGTTGAATGTCTATCAATGGATCGGTGTTGCACTTGCAGTGGTCTCCTTCTTCATGTTGTCCAAGAGCGGGAGAAAGGAAGGCATAGACTTTGAGCATAATAAGTGGATTGGCTGTATTGTCTTGGCTGCTCTGTTGGGTGCGGTCAGCGGACTTTATGATAAATATCTGATGGCAAGTCCTGAGGACGGTGGGGTAGGTCTCGACCGGATGATGGTGCAGAGTTGGTACAATATCTACCAATGCTTTATGATGGGCGTGATGCTTGTCTTGTTGTGGTTGCCGATGCGAAAGCATACGACAGCCTTTCATTGGGACTGGTGCATCATTGGGATATCAGTCTTCCTGAGTGCCGCAGACTTCGTCTACTTCTATGCACTGAGCCTGCCGGGAGCCAGGATCTCCATTGTCTCCATGATTCGACGGGGGAGCGTCATCGTCAGTTTCCTGTTTGGGGCAGCTGTCTTCCATGAGAAGAACTTGAAGAGCAAGGTCGTGGATCTTGCCCTCGTTTTGTTGGGAATGGTATTCTTATATATTGGCAGCCATTAGCAGTCGGTTGGGGATAGGCTTCCCTGGGGAGATGATTCCTCAAACGATAATCCTCGTCTTGTGGTAGTTCTCGCGGAACTCGCTGGGAGAACACCCTTTCTTGCGCTTGAAGATGCGGTTGAAGTTGCTGAGATTATTGAAACCACAGTCGAAGCTAATCTCGCTGATGCTCATATTCGTGTCTACGAGCATGCGTGCAGCGTATCCCAAGCGGATGTCAATGATGTAATCACTTAAGTTGCGACCGGTGTGCATCTTGAAGAATCGGCTAAAAGCACTTGGACTCATCCCTGCGATGTCTGCCAATTGAGCCAACCGAATCTCATCCATATAATGGTCATTGATAAATTGCTTGACTTTCAACACGCGCCGACTATCATCGGCAATGGCTACCTTGGCGTAGCTGCTGGTGGCCAATGTGCGGTATCCTGGCACCTTTGACAATTCGTAAAGGATAGAGAGAAACTGTTGGACTGCATAGAACCCATCCTCAATCTTGCTGAGCGTGTCAATCATGTGATACACGTTCATGATGGCAGTCATCGGAAAAGCCAATCCTTTTCGCGCTTCTACCATCATTTTGCGGATCGACTCGAAAGGATTGCGGCTGAAGAAATTATCATCCTCTATCTTGAAATCGAACTGGACAGTGACTTCACGGATATGATCACTCTTGCACTCATATTGTTCCCAAACATGTTCCAGGTCCGGACTTGTGATCAGGACTAAGTCATATTCCCCGATTACTTCTTGTGAATCACCGACAATGCGGCGCACGCCAGGAGCATGCTCAACAAAGTTGAGTTCGTAAACCTCATGGTTATGGATGGGATAGGTGAACTCTTTCTTCCGTCTGTCGGCAATATAGAGCACGTCTTTTCCCATCAAAGGGGTAATCTCATGGATAATCCTTCTGTCTCGATTCCGTTCGTCCATCTCTGTCGTACTGAAGTCCTGTGTGAGATTAGATCCTAAGTGATTGAAGGATGTCCGCCATTTTCTGCTTGGTCGTAATGCGAGTAGGAACGAGAGGAAGGCGAAGCTGGTTCTCAATCATGCCCATTTCGCTGAGCAATGCTTTTACGCCGGCAGGGTTGCCATCGACGAAGAGCAAACTGTAGAGCTCAGTGAACTTATGGTGGATCTTCCGTGCTGGCTCATATTCTCCATTGAACTCAAGGCGGATCATACGAGAGAATTCTTTAGGCAGTGCATTGCCAATCACGCTGATCACTCCGGCAGCGCCACTGGCTACCATGGAGAAGGTTAAGGCATCATCCCCGCTGATGACATCAAAGCGATCGGGCTTGTTCTTGATGATCTCGTCGATTTGCTCTAAATTGCCACTTGCTTCCTTGATCGCAATGACATTGGGGCAGTCGTTGGCAATCCGTACGGTTGTCTCGGCTTTGAGATTCACACCTGTGCGACCGGGAACATTATACAAAACGATCGGGCGTGGGCTGTTGGCTGCTATTGCCTTAAAATGTTGGTATAATCCTTCTTGGGAAGGCTTGTTATAATAAGGACAAACACTTAGTATGGCATCAATGCCAGAAAGGTCAGTATGCTGGATCTCGTCCACTACGGCAGCAGTGTTGTTCCCTCCGATTCCCATGAGGATGGGAAGGCGACCGCCATTGATCTCTACTACCAACTCCTTGATATGTTGCTTCTCCTCTTTCGTCAAGCAAGGAGTCTCTGCCGTTGTTGCAAGAATGCAATAAAAGTCAGCACCATTGGATATCTGATACTCCATCAACTTCTTTAACGCAGGATAGTCTACTTGACCATCACTCGTAAAAGGTGTGATGAGGGCAATGCCTAAGCCTTTTAAAAAATTATTCGCCATAAATATTAAAATGATAATTTCTTTTGCAAAATTACAATAAAGTGACGGGAAAACAAAATAAAAAGACTTTTATTTTCCTTTTTAGCTTGCAAGTTGATAGTTTCTCTCTTTGGAAAGCATAGTAGGCAGGGTTCTTTCATGGGGAATTCTGTTTCGATGCCTCCCTTTCTCCACTGGAAATCTCATGACTGACCACGGGAAAGTATCAGAGCTCTTGACAGGGTCAGGACGAGGAATGGACCCATCATCCAAAGATGGCGAGAATGCCAGACTATAAATAATTCGTTAAATATTTGCAGTTCTCAAAAAATAGAGGTAATTTTGCAGTGATTTTAACGATATATCGTCGCTTAGTATGAAGAAATTATTGATTCCATTTGTCTTGGTGGCAATGATCCTGCTTATGGGCAGTTGCTCAGGAAGCAAGAAGATTGCCTATTTCCAGAATGCTGATTTCGTTGACATGTCCGCGTCTAAAGGATTGTATGATGCCAAGATTATGCCGAAAGACATCTTGACGATCACGGTCAACACGACTAACCCTGCGGCAGCCTCTCCCTTTAATCTCTCTGTGTCCAGCACGATGGGCACAGATGGTCGGATTTCAACAGGAAGCTCTACCATGCAAACTTACTTGGTTGACAATCAGGGAAATATTAATTTCCCGGTCATCGGGAAACTCCATGTGCAGGGAATGACGAAGAATCAATGCGAGGATTTGATCACAGAGAAGGTTCGTCCTTATCTTGCCAAGACAGAGAACCCAGTCGTGACAGTCCGGATGGCAAGCTATCGCGTTACGGTGACTGGTGAGGTCAATAACCCGGGGGTAGTTCCAGTCACGACAGAGAAGATGAGCATCATCGAAGCCCTTGCGCAGGCAGGTGATCTGACGATCTATGGTAAGCGCGATAATATATTGCTGATCAGGGAAGATGCACAGGGCGAGAAGAGCTTCCATCGCCTGAACCTCAATGATGCGAACATTATCAGTTCTCCTTATTATTATTTGCAGCAGAACGATATCGTTTATGTTGAGCCCAACAGTATCAAGGCAAAGAATTCTCAGATTGGTCAGTCGACTTCTCTTTGGCTGTCTGCAGTCGGGATAGTTACTTCGGTCGCCTCTTTGGTTGTGAATATTTTAAGGTAAGACGATAAAGGAGTTAGACAATTTAATGAACTATGAGAAGATGAGAGATAGAGGTAAGCGACATTGCTTGTGTGATCCTTCTCTCATCTTTTTTGTTTACTCATACACGTACAAAATAAAATCATTGCAATATGGAACCATTAAAGCATGAATGCGGTGTGGCACTCATTCGGTTGCTTAAGCCTTTGGAATATTATAAACAGAAGTATGGCACTTGGATGTACGGTCTGAACAAACTCTATCTGATGATGGAGAAGCAACATAACCGTGGGCAGGAAGGAGCAGGTTTGGCATGTGTGAAATTAGATAGCGACCCAGGGCATGAATATATGTTCCGGGAACGCGCGGAAGGATCTAATGCCATTACCGAGATTTTCTATTCTGTTCATAAGCATTTCAAGGATTATTCTCCAGAGCAGCTCGCTGATGTCAGCTTCGTAGAGAAGAACCTGCCTTTCGTGGGCGAACTGTATATGGGGCATCTGCGCTATTCCACCACGGGAAAGAAAGGTATCCAATATGTGCATCCTTTTCTCAGGAGAAACAACTGGAGAGCTAAGAACCTGTGCATCTGTGGCAATTTCAATATGACCAATATCGATGAGATCTTCCATAAGCTGACCCAGCAAGGCCAGTACCCTCGTATCTATAGTGATAGCTATATCATGCTGGAGCGGATGGGGCATCGCCTTGACCGGGAAGTGGAACGTAATTTCGTGGAAGCACAGCATCGTGGATTGGTCGATACGGATATCACCCGCTATATTGAAGACCATGTGAAGATGAGCAATGTGCTGAAAACAAGTATGGCTGACTTTGACGGCGGGTATGTCGTCTGTGGGATTACAGGGAGTGGGGAGATGTTCTCCATGAGGGATCCATGGGGCATCCGACCTGCCTTTTATTATAAGAACGATGAGATCGTGGTCTTGGCAAGTGAGCGTCCGGTCCTTCAGACAACCTTTGACTTGGAATGCGAGGATATTCAGGAATTGAAGCCTGGTCAGGCTCTCTTGGTCAAGAAGAATGGGGAATGCTCCATTGAGCAGATCTTCCAGCAACGAGGCGACTCGGCTTGTTCTTTCGAGCGGATCTATTTCAGCAGGGGCTCCGACCGAGACATCTATAAAGAGCGGAAACGGTTGGGCGAACAGCTCACCAAGCCTATTCTGAAAGCAATCGACAATGACACGGAACATACGGTATTCTCCTTTATCCCTAACACGGCAGAAGTGGCTTTCTATGGGATGCTGCATGGATTCAAGAAGTATGTGAATGAGAAGAAGGTAGACAAGATCTTAGCTTTCGACCATAAGCCGACACGCCAGGAACTGTCTGATATCGTACATGAATATGTTCGCTCCGAGAAAGTGGCTTGGAAAGACATTAAGCTCCGTACCTTCATCACGGAAGGGAACAAACGCAATGATTTGGCTTCTCACGTCTATGACATTACTTATGAGAGCCTGCATCCCTATGTTGACAATCTCGTGATCATTGATGACAGTATCGTTAGGGGGACGACATTAAAGGAAAGCATCCTGCGCATCCTGGACCGGCTGCATCCGAAAAAGATTGTCATTGTCAGCAGTGCTCCCCAAATCCGGTATCCTGACTATTATGGAATAGACATGCCCCGGTTGGAAGAGTTCTGCGTGTTCAGGGCAACGATCGAACTGCTCAAAGAAAGGGGCATGTATCAGTTGTTGGATGATACTTATCGTCAATGCAAGGCTGAGATGGATAAGCCCAAGGCTGCCATGCAAAACCAGGTCCGCAATATCTATAAGCCCTTCACGGTTGAGGAAATTAATCGGAAGATCGTAGATATGCTGCGCCCGGAAGGGATGGAAACGCCTATCGACATTGTGTACCAGTCGATAGAAGGCTTACACGAGGCAGTCCCGAACCATAAGGGTGATTGGTATTTTACAGGGAAATACCCTACGCCAGGTGGTACCAAACTGTGTAACCAGGCCTTTATCAATTATATCGAGACTGTATACCAGTTTGAACAAAAGTTCTAATATGAATCCATAAAATAATATATAGACATGAAAAATGTAACGCTTGTCTTATCTGACGGGACCAAATTCTACGGAAAGAGTTTTGGATATGATGCTCCTGTTGCAGGTGAAGTGGTCTTCAACACGGCAATGATGGGTTATCCAGAAAGCCTGACCGACCCTTCTTATGCTGGTCAGCTGATGACGCTCACGTATCCTTTAGTGGGCAACTATGGCGTGCCTCCTTTCACTTTTGAGGAGAATGGCATTCCTACTTTCATGGAGAGTGACAAGATCTATGCTTCAGCCATTATCGTGGCTGACTATAGTGAGCAGTATTCCCATTGGAACGCTGTGGAAAGCCTGGGCGATTGGTTGAAGCGGGAGAAGGTCCCTGGCATCACAGGCATTGATACCCGAGAGCTGACCAAGGTCTTGCGGGAGCATGGCGTGATGATGGGCAAGATCTTGTTCGATGACGAGCCTGACAATATTCCTGAAGCTCACTACGAGGGGGTTAACTTTGTCGACCAAGTGAGCACGAAAACTGTCATTACTTATAATGAGGGCGCGGGCAAAAAGGTGGTTCTCGTCGATTGTGGCGTGAAAGCTAACATCATCCGTTGCCTGATCAAACGAGGAGTGGAAGTCATCCGGGTGCCTTGGAATTATGATTATACAGGCATGGATTTTGACGGACTGTTCCTCGCCAATGGACCTGGTGACCCTGATATGTGTGTGGATGCGGTTGACATCATCCGTAAGCAGATGAGCATGAGCAGGAAACCTATCTGTGGAATCTGCATGGGGAACCAACTCTTAGGTAAGGCAGGGGGCGCTACGATCTATAAACTGAAATATGGGCATCGTTCCCATAACCAGCCCGTACGCTTGGTAGGAACGGATCATTGCTATATAACGAGCCAGAATCACGGCTATGCCGTAGATGCCAAGACTTTGGGCAAGGACTGGGAAGAGCTGTTCGTCAATATGAATGATGGCTCCAATGAGGGTATCCGGCATAAGGAGAATCCTTGGTTCTCTTCTCAGTTCCATCCTGAGGCATGCGCGGGACCGGTGGACACGGAGTTCATGTTCGACAAGTTTGTAGAAACACTTAAATAAGACAAGCAATGAAAGACGAAAATATAAAGAAGGTATTGCTTCTGGGGTCAGGAGCTTTGAAGATCGGCGAAGCCGGTGAGTTTGACTATTCTGGGTCTCAGGCGTTGAAGGCTTTGCGTGAGGAGGGCGTCTATACAGTGCTCATCAACCCGAACATCGCTACTGTGCAGACCTCTGAGGGTGTAGCCGACCAGATCTATTTCCTGCCTGTACAGCCTTATTTCGTAGAACGTGTCATCGAGAAGGAACGCCCAGATGGGATCCTGTTGTCGTTCGGTGGGCAGACTGCCCTGAACTGTGGCGTTCAGCTATACAAGAGTGGAGTGCTCGAGAAATATCACGTAAAGGTGTTGGGTACGCCTGTGCAGGCGATCATGGATACGGAAGACCGTGAGCTCTTCGTGGAGAAGCTGAAGGAGATTGATGTCAAGACGATCAAGAGTGAGGCTTGCGAGAATATAGAACAGGCGCGTAAGGCTGCCTCCGACTTAGGTTATCCTGTGATCATCCGTGCCGCTTATGCTTTGGGCGGACTGGGCAGTGGCTTCTGCGACAATGAGGAGGAACTGAACAAATTGGCTGAGAAAGCATTCTCTTTCTCCCCGCAGGTTCTCGTGGAAAAGAGCTTGAAGGGTTGGAAAGAAATAGAATATGAGGTGGTGCGCGACCGGTATGACAACTGTATCACGGTCTGCAATATGGAGAACTTTGATCCTTTAGGTATCCATACCGGCGAAAGTATTGTCATCGCGCCGTCCCAGACGCTTAGCAATAGTGAGTATCATAAGCTGCGGGCCTTGTCTATCAAGATTATCCGTCATATCGGAATCGTGGGTGAATGCAATGTTCAGTATGCCTTTGACCCGAAAAGCGAGGATTACCGCGTGATCGAGGTCAATGCACGGCTCAGCCGTTCTTCGGCATTGGCATCTAAGGCGACAGGCTATCCTCTGGCTTTCGTGGCTGCTAAATTAGGTATGGGATATGGATTGTTCGAGCTGAAGAACTCTGTTACCAAGACGACAAGCGCCTTCTTCGAGCCTGCCCTCGACTATGTGGTCTGCAAGATCCCTCGTTGGGATCTGAGCAAGTTCCGGGGCGTTGACCGGGAACTGGGATCCAGCATGAAGTCTGTCGGGGAGGTCATGGCGATTGGGCGCAACTTCGAGGAGGCGATCCAGAAAGGGCTCCGCATGATCGGGCAGGGCATGCACGGTTTTGTGGAGAACAAGGAGCTTGAGATCGATGATATTGACGAGGCTTTAAGAGAGCCTACGGACAAGCGTGTCTTTGTCATCTCAAAAGCTTTGCACAAGAACTATACCATCGACCAGATCTACGACTTGACGAAGATTGACAAATGGTTCTTGCAAAAGCTGAAGCATATCATTGACATCGATGAGCAGTTGCGTAGGTGTACAAGCATCAATGTGCTGGGCAAGGACTTGCTGCGCACGGCAAAAGTGTATGGGTTCACTGATTTCCAGATCGCCCGTGCCGTAGGCCTCGAACAGGAATTGGGCAACATGCATAAGGCCATGCTTGTCGTCCGCCATCTGCGGAAGAGCTATGGTATCCTTCCTGTCGTCAAGCAGATTGATACGCTTGCTGCTGAATATCCTGCCCAGACAAACTATCTGTACGTCACTTATGCAGGTGTGAAGAGCGATATCTCCTTCGAGGACGACAAGCGGAGCATCATCGTGCTGGGATCGGGGGCTTATCGCATCGGCAGTTCCGTTGAGTTCGACTGGTGCGGGGTACAGGCTTTGCACACCATCCGCCGGGAAGGCTACCGCTCGATCATGATCAACTATAATCCGGAGACGGTCTCCACCGACTATGACATGTGCGATCGCCTTTATTTCGATGAGTTGACATTCGAGCGTGTCATGGATATCATCGACATGGAGCATCCTTATGGGGTCATCGTTTCTACAGGTGGGCAGATCCCTAACAACTTAGCCATGCGCTTGGATGAGCAGAATGTCCCCATCCTCGGTACTGCGGCGAAGGACATCGACAATGCAGAGGACCGAGCTAAGTTCTCTACCATGCTTTCAAAGAATGGCATCAACCAACCGGAATGGAGCGCGTTGACGACCATGGAGGATATCAACCGGTTCATCGACAAGGTGGGCTTCCCCGTCCTGGTGCGCCCTTCTTACGTCTTGTCAGGGGCTGCGATGAATGTCTGCTCCAATCATGAGGAGTTAGAGAGGTTCCTGAAGTTGGCTGCAAATGTCAGCGAGGACCATCCCGTCGTCGTCAGCCGGTTCATAGAACATGCCAAGGAGATCGAGATGGATGCTGTGGCAAAGAATGGAGACATCCTGGCATATGCTATCTCTGAGCATATTGAGTTCGCCGGCGTGCATTCTGGCGATGCCACAATCCAGTTCCCACCACAGAAGTTGTATGTGGAGACGGTGCGCAGGATCAAGCGGATCAGTCGACAGATCGCCAAGGACTTGCATATCAGCGGTCCATTCAACATCCAGTATATGGCACGCGACAATGACATTATGGTGATTGAGTGCAACCTCCGGGCCTCTCGTTCGTTCCCCTTCGTAAGCAAGGTCTTGAAGCTCAACTTGATTGATTTGGCCACAAAGGTGATGTTAGGAGTGCCTGTCGAGAAGCCGAATAAGAATCTCTTCGACCTGGATTATGTCGGGATCAAGGCCAGCCAATTCTCATTCAATCGCCTCCAGAAAGCTGATCCGGTCTTAGGCGTGGACATGTCCTCAACAGGAGAGGTGGGATGCTTAGGAGATGATACCAACCAAGCTTTGCTCAAGAGCATGCTGAGCGTAGGTCAACGGATCCCCAAGCATACTGTGCTGCTCTCTACTGGTGGCGCAAAGCAGAAAGCAGACATGTTGGATGCAGCCAAGATGTTGGTTAAGCATGGATATGAACTTTATGCCACGGGAGGTACTTCCAAGTATCTGACGGAGAATGGAGTGGAGAACACACGGGTGTATTGGCCGTCGGAGGAGGGCAAGCAGCCGCAGGCACTTGACATGCTGCACCAGAAGAAGATAGATATGGTGGTGAATATCCCAAAGGACTTGACACCAAGGGAGTTGACCAACGGTTATAAGATCCGCCGTGCTGCCATCGACTTGAACATCCCATTGATCACGAATAGCCGTTTGGCAAGTGCGTTCATCAATGCTTTCTGTACCTTATCCTTGGATGAGATAGACATTAAATCATGGGCAGAATACTAAGGATTTGAAGTCTGAACGTATAAGAAAAAGATCCGCTTGCAGTTATTGCAAGCGGACCTTTTCCTTTTCTATTGGATGGGATATTGCCTTTCTCGATCTCCTTTGTATTCAGCTCCTTTGCAAGAGGTCATCTCCCGCCTTGTAAAAGGTCATCTAATGGAGCTCAAAAAGCCATCTATTGAAGCCTAAAAGGTTATCTCCTGAAGTTCGAAAGGTCATCTCCTGCATTTTAGTGGATCAATGTGCCATTATATTGGGTGAGAAACCGATGCGAGAAAGCATAAAAAAACCGCTGGAAAGAATTCCAGCGGCAATCTCTCATTTTTCAGTTCGAGCTATTTATTACTGTGCATTAGTTGTGTCAGTTGCTGCAGAATCAACGGCTGTAGAATCAGCTGCGCTGTCAACAACTGCTGTATCAGAGTCAGCGTTTGCTGCAGGAGCTGCTGTTTTGTTACCACAAGATGCGAAAGAGATAGCTGCAATAGCTACGAACATTAAAACTAATTTTTTCATTTTCTTTGCTTTTTAAATCTGTAAAACAATCATTTGTTTATTAAAACGTTGCAAAGGTAAGTATTTTTTCGATATGTTGTTCATTTTTTACCGACTTTTTTTCGTCCGAAATGTAACTTTTTTGTAACGCACTGATAATCAACGGTTTGCATATATTAAACAAAAGTTAAATATTTTAGGCAGCTCAATGAAACCTAAAAAACAGGTGGGATATGGTCTTGGGTGATGGGGGATGATAGGGGACGTGACTTCCCGGTTGGGCATGGGTGTCTTTGGAGTGTGAGAATAAAAAACCAACAAGTTTATTTTGTTCTTCACTGGATTTACAGTACCTTTGCATCTATATATAATAAGGTATAACGTTTATGATCAATACATCTGCCTTTCAAGGCAAGACAGCTGCTTATTTTACCTTGGGCTGCAAGTTGAATTTTTCTGAGACCTCTACGTTTGGACAAATGTTGCAGGGCATGGGAGTCCGTACTGCCGAGAAAGGCGAGCACGTGGATTTATGTCTGATCAACACTTGCTCGGTAACGGAGGTTGCCGACCATAAGTGTCGTCAGACCATTCATCGTATGGTAAGGGAACATCCGGATGCCTTCGTGGTGGTGACGGGTTGCTATGCTCAGTTGGAAGCTGATACTGTCGCAAGGATTCCTGGCGTTGATCTGGTCTTGGGGAGTAACGAGAAGGCTCACCTGATCCAGTATCTCAGCGACGCATGGAGTAAGTACTTAGAATGTGGAGAAACTGGCGATGCGGAAGAAGCAGAATTCCATCATGTCAAGACAAAGGAAATCACGACGTTCTCACCATCCTGTTCGCGTGGCAACCGTACCCGTTATTTCCTGAAGGTGCAGGATGGATGCAACTACTTCTGTACATACTGTACGATACCTTACGCCCGAGGATTTTCCCGTAATCCATCCATCGCCTCATTGGTGGAGCAGGCTGAGCAAGCCGCTCGTGAGGGAGGAAAGGAGATTGTGCTGACCGGCGTGAATATTGGTGACTTTGGCGAGACCACCCATGAGCGCTTTTTGGATTTGGTGAAAGCACTCGACCAAGTGCAAGGGATCCGTCGGTTTAGGATTAGCAGTCTTGAACCTGACTTGCTATCAGATGAATTGATTGACTATTGTGCCCATAGCAGGGCTTTCATGCCTCATTTCCATATTCCGTTGCAGAGCGGTTCTGACGCCGTGCTGAAGCTCATGCACAGGCGTTATGACACGGCCTTGTTTGCCCATAAGATCCATCTAATCAAGGAGAAGATGCCAGATGCCTTTATTGGCGTGGACGTCATGGTGGGCTGTCGGGGTGAACGCCCGGAATATTTTGAGGAATGCTATGATTTCCTGAAAGGGTTAGACGTGACGCAACTGCATGTCTTCCCTTATAGCGAGCGCCCGGGAACGTCAGCCCTTGCAATCCCTTATGTAGTGAAAGATGCTGACAAGAAGGTCCGGTCGAAGCGATTGCTGGCTCTCTCGGATGAGAAGACGCATGCCTTTTATGCGGCCCATGTGGGTGAACAAGCTGAGGTCCTCTTCGAAAAGGCACCTAAAGGGAAGGTCATGCATGGTTTTACCCGTAATTATATTCGGGTGGAACTGCCGGCCGTGCAGGCAAGAGAGGAATACGATAATGAGCTGATCACGGTCAGGTTGGGTGATTTCAATCATGACAAGACAGCCCTGAAGGTCAACATAGAATAAATGTCAAGGATGAAGTTAGCGATTGTCATACTCAATTGGAATGGGGTGAAGATGTTGGCGCAGTATCTCCCTGCTGTCTTAGAATACTCCCGGAGGGATGCAACGGTGTTTATTGCGGATAATGCCTCAACCGATGATTCCATGGATTTGGTCAGAAGGAAGTATCCGGAGTGCAAGACTATTTTGTTGGATAGGAACTGGGGATTTGCCGAAGGGTATAACCAGGCATTGAGGCAGATCGATGCAGAATATTATCTATTACTGAACAGTGATGTGGAAGTGACCCATGAATGGTTGACACCCTTGATTGAGTTCATGGACAGCCATCCGGAAGCAGCGGCTTGCCAGCCGAAACTACTTTCGGAGGTAGACAAGGACAGCTTCGAATATGCGGGTGCTTCTGGTGGGTTCTTAGATAAGTATGGTTATCCTTTTTGTCGTGGTCGCATCTTTGATGTCGTGGAGCAGGACAACGGACAGTATGACTATAGCACGGAAGTGTTATGGGCGACGGGAGCATGCCTGATGATCCGTAGCAAGGATTATTGGGCGGCAGGAGGATTGGACCGCCGGTTCTTTGCCCATAACGAGGAGATCGACTTGTGTTGGCGCTTGCGCTTGATGGGACGGAAAATATATTGTATCCCGGACAGTGAGGTATATCATGTTGGAGGAGGAACGTTGCCAAAGGGAAATCCTAAGAAGACGTTTCTGAATTTCCGGAATAACCTGACCATGTTATATAAGAATTTACCTGAGGAAGAGTTGGGAAAGGTGATGCGCGTGCGTTGGTTCTTAGATTATTTAGCAGCTTGGGAGACCTTGATCTTGAACCGTAACCTCGGGGATTTCAAGGCAATCTTCAAGGCGCGCCATGCTTTTCGGAAGTGGTTGCCTGACTTTAAGGCTGACCGTGAGAGGATCCAGAAGGCAAGAGTGGTGGCTCCCGTCCCAGAGCGGAAGGCATTCAGCATTCTCTGGCAATACTATGTGAAGGGCAATCGCACGTTCGATAAGTTGCCAGATTGACAAAGATGGTGTCGTGCTGCTGTCGGCCAATGGGGAAAAAGAGGATTACGTGAAGTCCCGGTAATCGTCAAGAGCCAATAATTGGGCGATGGTCGTGGCTGGATGGCGGTGCATATAACGATTGACGAGTGCTGTATATTTCGACTTGAAGAACTGGACGCCCATCGCTTCATTGACCACCCATAATACTTTCGCCATGTGCAAGTCCTTTTCGAGCTGAGGCCGGGAATCGAAATTCTCCATGGGATACAGGCTCAGCAGGTAGAAGCTCAGGCAATCCGGGACAATGTACTTGCGCGTCATGGTCTTCATCTGTTCATAAGTATAATACTTCTTATAGAGGGGATAGTTCTCACCCATATACTTATCAAGGGAGATGCCAATGGTCTTTTCACCAATAATGATGCTTTGGTCGAATGATGTGATCTGCGTATAAACCATGGGGCGTGGCAAGTCGGGCAGCCATTTCTGCAATTGGTCGAAGGCATCATTCAACTGTTGGTTGATGTCATCCATGTTGGCATATTCTGTCTCACAATTCGTGATCAGGGATTGTAGGATGGAGTCTTGATAGAAACGCAAGAACTTCGTGCTGATTTCAGGATCGTCAACGGTCCCAATCTGGAGCACCTTCTCGATCAGGGTACGGGTCTCAAGCGGGTATTCAGTATTCATCTCCTGCAATGCTGAGAAATCCCCTGTGGTAAGATAACGACTCTCCAGTCGATCATAACGCCTCACTTCAATAGGAGTGTTCTGACCGTCATTCTCGTTTGGCTTGAACTTAAACTCACACGCCATGCAGAGAACCATTGAAAGAAATAATAGACCGTATATCTTTTTCACTAATACCCTTCTTTTTGAGTTGCAATGCAAAAGTACTAAAAAACATTTTAAAAACCAAATAATCTGCTAAAAAAAATAAATTATTAGCTAAAAAAGTCACATTTAACTTTAAATTGTTGAAATTTTAGTCGGATTTTCGCACATATTACTATCTTTGTGCAATAAAACTACATAAAATTTAATCGAGGATGATCAAACGATTATTTATTGCGTCTTTCTTATTTGCAGGCTTTTTCATGGCATCAGCGCAAACGACGGTGGAATATTCCGTGAAAAACAACTCTAACATTGAGCGGAAGTCTGCTCCTGTAGTCATTCGTCTTATGCCCTATGGGGGGCACATTCATCACGCAGTGGTCATGGAAAATGGTATAGAAGTACCATCACAGTTAGACGATCTCAATCAAGACGGGTGCTATGACGAGCTGTGCTTCGTGACAGACCTGAAAAAATATGAGCGGAAAAAATTCTCTATCCAATTATATAAGACTGGTAATGAACCCGTTTATCAGCCACGTACCTATGCGGAGATGGTACTGCGGAACCCAGGAGTAAAGGGTAAGAACAAGCAAGATTATTATATCAAGGCTCTGACTGTTGACGGTCATGCCAATTCTTATCATATCCAACACCATCATGGAGTAGCTTTTGAGAGTGAGCTCGTGGGGTTTCGCATTTATTTCGATCCGCGCCAGACCATAGATCTTTATGGGAAATTCCACCGTCAACTGGAAATCAAGGAGACTCAATTCTATACTGACCAAGCACAAAAGGCAAAAGGATATGGAGATGATGTGCTCTGGGTAGGGAATACCTTTGGATTAGGTGCCTTGAGAGGTTGGGATGGCAAAGCGCCAAAGCCTCTTGCCGATGTCAAATACCGAACTCAGCGGATTGTCGCTTCGGGTCCTGTGCGTTCCATCGTAGAAGTAGAGGACAACCAATGGAAGGCTGATCCTCAGAAAGATCCTGTTACCATGGTGATTCGTTATGTCCTCTATGCCGGACATCGGGATGTGCACGTTACGGCAAGCTTTTCTCGGAATGTTCCCGACCTGAGGTTTGCTACAGGCATCATCAATGTCAAGGGATCACAGGAATATTCCGACCATGCAGGATTGCGTGGGTGTTGGGGTACCGACTGGCCTGCAGGGTTGGGAGATACCATCAACTGGAAGCGGGAAACAGTCGGGCTGGGCATTTGTATTCCACCACGGGAGATTGTTAGTGAGCAAGCTGCCAACCAAGACAACTACGCTTTTGTGGTCAATACACCACATGATGTCCTGCAATACGACATTGCCTTCTGTAGTGATAACGAAGACTTTGGTTATCATCGTGCGGAGGACTGGTTTCATTTCTTAGAGACATGGAAGAAAGAGTTGCTAAACCCGGTCACCGTGACCCGCGTAAGATAGGGCGAATCATGGTTCTTTTCTCATCTTTTGGAGAAGGAGGTGGGTGAACTCATAGTTCTTTAGTCCCCATTTGGGCGCAATGAGCATGTCGGCAGGTGACTGGCTGACGAAGCGCTCAAGTACTAAATCCTTTCGAAGGAGATGGATGTATTTGATGATCAGGTCCATATATTCATCTACGGAATAAACATGGAAAGGATGCAAAGCATACTCTCTGGCAAGTTCGGTCCCCCGGATGATCTGCATCTGATGGATTTTCAGGACATCGAGTGGGAGGGAAGAGATGATGGGAGCTTGCCGGAGGCTTTCTTGAGCATCTTCCCCGGGCAATCCAAGGATGATGTGTCCTCCGGTGATGATCCCTCGCCGATGGGTGTCTTCCACAGCTTTCCGACTACAAGCGAAGTCATGTCCTCGGTTGATGCGCCGCAAAGTTTCATCATTGGCACTTTCTATGCCATATTCTACCATCACGAAAGTGCGATGGCTTAACCCCTCCAGATAATCCAGTATCTCATCATTTACGCAGTCAGGGCGTGTCCCGATGACGATTCCTACGACATCCTCGACCTCTAATGCTTCTTCATACAATGCTTTTAATTCCTCAATAGGTTTGTATGTATTGGTGAATGCCTGGAAATAAGCCAGGTATTTCATATCCGGGTATTTATGCGAGAAGAATTGCTTTCCCTCTATTAGTTGTGCAGTAACCGATTTCTTACGGTCACAGTAGACAGGGTTGAAGCTCCTGTTATTACAATAGGTACAGCCTCCCCTTCCGATTCTCCCATCACGGTTAGGGCAAGAGAATCCGGCATCAATGGAGATCTTCTGCACCCGATAGGGAAGCTTTCTTCGAATCCATGAGCCAAAGTCGTTATAATAATGTTCCATTTCTTTTGCAAAAGTACGTTTTTTTATTTATCTTTGCATATCGTTATCAAGAAAAAGACTAAGATTATGAACAAATTATTGGCAATGTGTGCAGCTCTTCTCATGGCTTCCTCTGCCTTGGCAGTTCAGAAGCTGGACATCAAGTCGATTGTGGACGGTGAGTTTCGTACCAAAGGAATCTCGGGTATGATCCCCATTCAAGGTACTGATCAGTATGCTGAGATTACAGAGGGAGGGAAGAAGATCGTGCAGTATTCTTTTAAGACAGGCAAGCAGACTGCGGTCTTGTTTGATGTGAACAATACGATGGGAGATAAAATCGACCAAGTAGACGGTTACATTCCTTCCCCGGATGGAAAGCGCATGATTATCCTTACACAGCGGAAAGCTATTTACCGTCGTTCCTATACAGCGGTTTGCTATATCTATACGATAGCAAGCAGGAAGTTGGAGAGATTGTCAGATGGAGGACCGCAGCAGGTTCCTACTTGGTCGCCAGATGGGCAGCAAATTGCTTTTGTCCGTGAGAATAACATCTATTTGGTGAAGTTATTGTATGACAATGCTGAGAGTCAGGTCACGCAGGATGGCAAGTTCAATGAAATCATCAATGGTATTCCAGATTGGGTGAATGAAGAAGAATTTAGTTTTAACAAGGCCCTTTGCTTTACTGCAGATGGCACTCAGATTTGTTGGATTAAATATGATGAGTCAAAGGTGAAGTCCTATTCCCTGCAACTGTTTCAAGGCATGGATCCCGTGCGAAAGGAATATGCTGATTATCCTGGGTTATATACCTATAAGTATCCGAACGCGGGAGAAGACAATTCGAAAGTTTCGGCATGGAGTTATGATATCAAGTCGCACCAGACACGTCAATTACAAGTGCCATTGGATGCGGATGGCTATATGCCCAGGATCATCCCAACGACTGACCCAGCCAAGATTCTCGTTTATACCATGAACCGTCATCAGGATGCGTTGAATATCTATCAGGTCAATCCAAGAAGCACAGTCGCACAACTCCTCATCAAAGAAAGTGTGCCAAAATATGTGAAGGAGGAGGTCCTGAGCAATGTTATCGTAGGTAAAAACAGCATTCTTCTGCCAAGTGACCGTGATGGCTATATGCATCTCTACCTATATAATATGACGGGTCAAGTACAGCGTAAGATTGGTGATGGCAATTATGATATCACGGCAGTATATGGGATGAATGAACAGACCGGTGACGTGTATTATCAGGCAGCCGCCTTGAATCCTCATGATCGTCAGATCTATGTATCCCATCGGAATGGGAAAATAGAGCGTCTTACGGACAGGGAGGGCGTAAACCATGCCGTATTCTCTGGCGACTACAGCTATTTTGTCAATACATGGAGTGACTATAATACACCTTATGTGTACACTTTACGCAACAATGATGGTAAGCAGTTACAAGTCCTTGAGGACAATGCGGAACTGAAGAAAAAGGTCGCACAGGCAGGATTCGCAAGTAGGGTTCCTTTCTCCTTTACCACTTCTGAAGGGATCAAATTGGATGGATGGATGCTTAAGCCAGTTGACTTTGATCCCAACAAGAAGTATCCCGTGATCATGCATCAATACAGTGGTCCTGGTTCTCAGCAGGTCTTGAACCAATGGGGCGCAGGGTCGAGTGGCGGTTACGCTTATGATGATTATCTGACCCAGCAAGGCTATATCGTTGTTTGCGTCGATGGTCGTGGTACCGGAGGTCGTGGTGCAGAATTTGAGAAGTGTACCTATCTCCATTTAGGTAATTTAGAGGCAAAAGACCAAGTGGAGACAGCCCTTTACTTAGGTAAGCTGCCTTATGTGGATAAGAATCGTATCGGCATTTGGGGATGGAGTTACGGAGGCTTCTGTACGCTGATGAGCATGAGTGAGGGTCGTGGCGTCTTTAAATGTGGTGTAGCCATTGCGCCTCCTACCAGTTATCGCTATTATGACAGTATTTATACGGAGCGTTATATGCGTACGCCCAAGGAGAACCCAGAAGGATATGATGACAATGCCATTACTCGTGCGGGGAAATTGCATGGAGCTCTCCTGATCTGTCATGGTGTTGCCGACGATAATGTCCATCCTCAGAACACCTTTGAGTATGCTGAGGCATTGGTACAGGCAGACAAGGACTTTAAGGAAAACTATTATACCAACCGGAATCATGGGATCTATGGGGGTAATACAAGGAACCACCTCTTCCGGCAAGTGGCGGATTTCTTCCAGAAAAATCTTTAATTGAGGGATAGAAAATGAGGTATATGCAGAAAACTCTCGTTATAGGGCTTGCCATCATCATGGCACAAATGGACGTATGGGCAGGTGATGTTACAATATCTGTCAGGAACCAAGAAAAAGTACAACGTCAGGAGGTGATAGAAGTAGACCTGAAGACTGTTACTGATAAGCTTGGGCTCAAGGAAGGCGAAACCTTTGTCGTTAAGAATCCCATCGGTCAACAAGTAGACTATCAGATTACGTACGATAAGAAATTGCTGATTGATGCAGCTGTGCGCCCGTCTGGGACGATGAAGTTTCTCGTGACTAAAGGTACGCCTAAACAGATGAAAGTATGGGTGTATGGTCGGATGTATCCAGATCGCAAGGATGATATTGCTTGGGAGAATGACCGGGGGGCCTATCGAGTATATGGGCCGGCGTTGCAAAAGACCGGTGAGCGTTCTTTCGGTATTGATGTATGGACAAAAAACACGTCAGACCTGGATGTTGGGGAGCGTTATCTTAAGAACGACTATGCTTGGGTTCACCTGAAGGAATTGCGTAAAAAAGGGAAGATGCAAGAGGCAAAAGAATACGGCTTGAATACATCTTTCCATCTTGACCATGGTACCGGACTGGATTGCTATAATGTCGGTCCGAGCTTGGGCTGCGGTACGCCTGCCTTGATGGATGGGGAAAAGCTGATTCTCCCTTATTGTTACAAGGATTATGATATCTTGGACAATGGTCCCTTGCGCTTCACAGTTGATTTGGTGTATGGAAAGGAAAAGGTGAGGAATGACAGCGTGACAGAACACCGTCTGATCAGTTTGGATAAAGGCTCTAATTTCAATAAAATGACTGTCTGGTATGAAGGATTGTCAAAGCCAGCCACATTCTGTTCTGGAGTCGTCATTCATTCTGATGACAAGGAAAGCGTTGTTTTGGGAAAGGAATTTGTTCAGTATGCCGACCCTACTGACGGACCAGACCGCCATAATCTCCA
>CAJLYG010000033.1 GCA_905210845.1 uncultured Prevotella sp. | reverse complement strand
AATAAAAGGATTTATCAAAAGAAGAAACAGAAAACGCGCGAGGTATCTCAACAGATAACATAGAATCTGTGGAATTGATCCGGGGTATCCCTTCTGTCGAATACGGTGATCTTACTTCAGGTGCCGTGATCCTTCATACGAAGGCAGGTCGTGAACCGCTCAGGATCAACGTGAAAGCTAACCCGAATGTCTATCAGGGCAGCGTGGAAACAGGATTCGAATTAGGCAAGCATGCCGGAGCCCTGAATATCAGTGGCGACTATGCCTACAATAACAATGATGTGACAGCGACATATCGTTCCTACCAGCGTGTCAACGCAAAGGCTCTTTATTCTAATTCATTCTTCCAGAATCATCTGCGCAGCAATACTTCCCTGAGCTTCAACTATGGGAATGACAGGCAGAAACAGAATCCCGATGCCATGCGCGACCTCTACCGTGGGGAGGAAGCAGGAATACGCTTCAATACCAATGGACTCTTGCAGTTTGACAAGGGATGGCTCCAGAATCTCCGCTATGTTGTCCAAGGATCATATACGTCCAAGCAGAGCATGACGGAAGAGGAGGAGAGCGCAGCCAACTCCGTGTACTCCGGTACCTACACGGATGGCACGGTGCTAAGCAACCAGGTGGGCAAGCATGTCTATGATGCGGATGGGAATGAGATTACCCATTTCTCAGATGCTGATGTCGCAGCAGGCTATTATGCGCATTACCTTTCTAATGGATATGTGACGCATAACGAGATAGACAGTCGTGAGGTGAACTTCTATGCCAAGCTCACTGCCAATTTCTTCAAGAGTTTCGGGAAGGTGAACAATGGCTTGTTGCTGGGTACTGACTTCAAGGCCGACGGCAATGAAGGAGATGGCACGAAATGGAGCATTGAGAATCCACCTTATCGGTCTGTCAGCAATATTGATGGCAGCTATCGTCCTCGGAGGTATAAGGATATTCCTTATGTCAAGACTTTGGGCATCTTTGCAGAGGATAACTTCAAGTGGGACATCGGTCGCCGTTCCTTGGATATCCAGTTGGGAGCGCGTTACGACCATACGTCTGTCGTGGGTGGAACCCTCAGTCCACGTTTCAATGCATCCTTCGATATCATCCCTGAGATCCTCTCGGTTAGGGGTGGGTACGGGATCACCGCAAAGATGCCAACCTTGTTCTATCTCTATCCCCAGAATGCATACTTCGAGTACGTCAATCTCAACGAACTTGCCAATGAGAATATTCCAGAGGCTGACCGTACGTTGATTACGACGACAAGGGTAGTGGATACCCAGAACCGCGACCTGAAGATCGCCAAGAACTATAAGAGTGAGATTGGCTTCGATCTGACATTGGGTAAGACCCAGCTTAGCGTGACAGGATATAGTGAGCGACTGCGCAATGGTTATGGAATGGGCTACACGCTCAATTCCTTCTTTCCGTTCACCTATAACACTTATGGACGTGACGCAAATGGCAATATCGCCCTCACAGGCTCCTATCCCGTGCTTTCATCCTATTATATGCCGGTTAACAACCTGAGGCTGGATACGAAAGGCTTGGAGTTTGAGTTCAATACAGGTCGTATCGAATCCATTCGTACTTCGTTCCAGTTAAGTGGCGCCTGGATGGAATCGAAGAACAAGACGGTATCTCCCTTGTTCTACGATGAATCAGGATCAACCCCATCCTCACGCCGTGACATAGCCATCTATTCTCCCGACCGTCAACAGTCGTATGAGAAGCAGTTTGTCACGACCTTGCGCGCAACCCATAACATCCCTAACATCGGATTCGTGGTGACACTTACTGCACAGGCTGTATGGAACCAGAGCGACTGGACAACCTATAACAATGACTCGATCCCTATCGGCTATCTGTCATTGAAAGATGGGAGTGTCAACTATTTCGGAGACGGACAGTTCAAAACGGTCCAGGATGTCAAGGATGCAGGATATAGCTATATGGTACGTAATGCCAGTCATACGGCTGCCATCAAAGAGACGGTGAGCCCTTATTTCCAATTCAATATCAATATCACCAAGGAGATCGGGGACATAGCCCGCATCTCATTCTTTGCCAATAACTTCTTCCGCAGTTATCCCAGGAAGGAGAGCAAGCGTTATCCGGGCACCTACTATACCTATAACAATAAGTTCTATTTCGGTATGGACTTGTCCCTGAAACTTTAAGAAAGAGGAAAGAATATATGAAAAAGACAATATTATTTATATTCGTGTTGGCATCGCTCCTCACTGCCTGCACCAGTTTTGACGAGGCTTCGAAAGCAGAGGACATCTCGGCACTCAACGTAGGCGTGAACCTCACGGTGGATGTAGAGAACTTGGCTTCAGTAAAAGACTTGAAAGTGAAATTCGACAATTATTCCGATGGCTACCATTATGAAAAGGAGATCTCGGATACGAAAGTCGAGATGAGCGATATTATACCAGGTATCTATACCGTTTCTGTCTCTGGTACGGCTTATGACCAGAATGGGGATGAATACTATATCAATGGGAACTCGGTGAACAAGGCTCTCTATCGTGGGGTGGAGACCGTGGACATTACCTTGAAAGGCTTGAAGGTGAGCCCGTTGATTTTCAAGGAGATCTATTTTGCAGGTAGCAAGCCGCCTGTTGGCTTTGCCTATTTCCGTGACCAGTTCTACGAGGTATATAATAACTCTTCGGAGGTACAGTATTTAGATGGTGTGTATTTTGCCCAGCTGTATCCTAACAATGCCACCCGTACGCTTCCCATTTGGGATGGAGGTACGGATGAGAACGTCTGCTATGCAGAGCGTATCTGGAAGTTCCCCGGAGATGGCACACAATATCCCCTGCAGCCGGGAGAGAGCGCAGTCATTGCACAGTTTGCTGCCAATCATAAACTGGAGAACTATAATCCCAACTCGCCGGTCGACTGCAGTCATGCTGAGTTCGAGTTCTTTCCCAATAATAACCGCTTGCCGGACATGCCCGCCATTAACATGGAGCATGCTTTCTACAATGGCAAGGCAGAGATGGGAAACCTCTATCAGTTCCTGACCCCAGTGTTTGGAGGCGCTTTCTGTATCTTCCGTGTGCCGAGCGGTTCCGATTGGGATCCTGTCAACAACACATCCTATCAGGCCCATGAGGTCAATAAGAGTGCCATTAAGGCAAAGATTCCCATCAGCTATGTGCTTGATGCTGTGGAATGTGTCAATAACGAGAGCTATTCTGATGCCAAGCGTATCCCTGCCGTATTGGATGCTGGCATCACTTGGGTGGGGAAAACCTACTGCGGTTTGGGCGTAGCCCGGAAAGTGATGATAGAGAATGGCGATACCTTGCGTCGGGACAATGGCGCCCTTATCTTCCAGGATACGAATAACTCCACTGATGACTTTGAGCGTGGAGTCGTACCTGTGCTCCATCGTTATAACACAGGTGTACCTTCTTGGAATGCAACCTATTAATAACAGAAAAGTATGAGAAAGTCTATGAATCATTTTTTGAAAAATATAGATAAGACAGTCGTCGTGTTGGCTCTGGCGGCATTTGTCACTCCAGCTGTTGCACAGACAGACAAAGGATTATCGCCAGCCGCACAGGAACTGCTCAAGGAACAACGCTTATGGTTTCAGTCGTCCAATGCAGCCGGTACTGCTTTTGATGATACTCGCAACTATTCCAACCTGAACGTGAATTATGATGTGCAGACTGGTGATTTCCATCGGGTCATGACCGGCAAGACCATCCGGGATGCCAATATCTACACGGAAGGGTTCCTCAATTTGAAGAATGCCTATGTATGGGGTGAGTTTAAGTTTACGCATGAGAATGTCAGGGATGCACGCTTCAATGCTTCCATTACGGATCCTTATCGAGGACAGCCTTACTTCGTGGTGGATTCCGGGCAGTCCAGCAAATGGCGTAACCAGAACTATCACCTGCGCTTCCGTGCGGCAACTCCATTAGTCTTTGGTCATTTTACCTTTGGCATTGACGGGACTTACAAGGCGCAGTTGGCTGCTAAACAGCGTGACCCTCGTACAGATACACGTTTCTATACCCTCCAGCTCATGCCAGGTGCCACTTATGTGCTGGGTCGCCATGACAGGATAGGGGCTAATTTGGTATATGCTTCCATCAAGGAGGAGTCTTCCATGAACAATAATAATGCCTATGTCTACCAGCAATATTATGCACTCTATGGCTTAGGGACAGCAAGCTCGGGCATTGGTTCTGGTCGTACGACCAATTATTATGGAAACCGCTGGGGATTCAATGCGCAGTATGGTCACAATGATGGAAAATGGGACCTGTTGGCAGAGTTTGGCTGGAACAAATATGTTGAGAACAATGAGATCAGCTTTACCACGCCGAGGAAAGACGGGCTCCTTGAAGACAAGACCTGGATGGCTGCCCTTCATGTCATTCGCCATGGAGAGGCTTTCACTCATCAGGCAAAGATCGGATTTAGTAACCGGCATATTAATGGTATCCAATATCTTTCTCAGCGGGACAATACCGTGGAGAATGCAGGATGGGTGATCTTGCATGAGGATGTACGGTCCAAGTACAAGACCACGGATTACTCTGCCAATTATTCCTTGATCCGTAACCGGGGCAATGAATATAACTGGCGCGTGGACTTGAGTGGTGCCTATCAGAAATACGATGATACCTTTATTCTCCCAGCTTCCCATAAGAACAGCGAGAATATTTATCTCTCGGCTGCCGTGAAGAAGAATTTTAAATTGGGTGAGGAGTTGAATAACCGCCTTCTCTTTACTGTCCAAGGAGGTTGGAAAGACGCCATTAGTGGGGAATATGTTTACGGAGGGTCCAATGCCTACTATATTACGGTAACAGAGATGGAGCCTTTGGATGAGGCATATTTGACCGCAGATGCGTGGAATATCGGGACTTCATTGACCTACTCCCAGCTCGCCAAGCGCGATACCAAGGTCAATGTTTACGCAAAGGCTGCTTTTGATTACCAGCATACCTCTGATTTCGATTTCAACCATCGAGCTCATGTTTCTATCACGTTGGGCGTAAATTTTTAAGCATCTATGAATAGAAAAGCATTATTCATGCTCGCCGTTTCATCTTTGGTCTGTGTCCCTTCGTGGGCGCAGACCTTTGTGAAACCGTCTGCCAACTACGACTCGTCGCGTTCCACCTTCGCCATCATCACGGATGAGGCTACCTGGGGGCATTGCCGTGAGGCGCTTTTGGCTTATCAGTCGCTATTGACAGGTGAGCAACTTCCGTCCTTTATCGTCTATCATGATTGGAAGAACCCAGAGCAAGTGAAGAAGGTCCTTCGTCGCCTTTATCAGAAGAACCATCTTGAAGGAGCTGTCTTCGTGGGACATATACCTATTCCTATGATCCGGCAGGCCCAGCACCTCACCTCTGCTTTTAAAATGGATGAACGTGCATTCCCCTGGCGCGACTCTTCCGTGCCTTCCGACCGTTTCTATGATGATTTTGACTTGCAGTTTGATTTCCTCAAACGCGACTCCGTGGAGCGCCATTTCTTCTATTATAATTTGTCGGCGCGGTCGCCACAGCGCATCCAGTGCGATATCTATACTGGACGTATCATGCCTGTCGCATCGGGCAAAGACTATTTCAAGCAGATTAACGACTACTTGGCGAAGGTGATCCTTGCCCACAAGAGCCAAAATAAGCTGGATCAGTTTGTCTCCTACACAGGGGAGGGGTCTTATTCCAATTCCCTGACGGCATGGACGCAGGAGGCATTCACTATCCGTGAGCAGCTGCCTGAGGTGTTCGATCGAGGGGGAAGGGCTGGCTTCATTCGCTTTAGTATGTTTGACTATCCCAAGCAAACCTTGTTGAACACAATTCGTCGGGACGATCTTGATCTGATGATCTTTCACGAGCATGGGACTCCTGACCGACAGTATGTCTCTGGCAGTCCAGTCACTCACGACTTGTCATCGCATATCAAGGCATTTCAATATGGACTGCGTTCCTATGCACGACGTTATCCCAAGGACGTGAATGGGAAAGACAGTACCCGCTATTTTATAGATACTACGTGGGTGGCAGGGTATAACAGTCCAGAAACTGTAAAGGCGGATTCCTTGCAAGATGCCAAGACGGGAATCTTACTGCCAGATGTCACTCGCGCCCAACCGAATGTGCGCATGGTGATCTTTGATGCATGTTATAATGGAGACTTCCGGGAGAAAGACTATATTGCGGGGCGATATATCTTTGCAGATGGCAAAACAATCGTTGGCTTTGCCAATACGGTGAATGTGTTGCAGGACAAGCAGTCGAATGAGATGTTAGGACTTTTAGGTATGGGAGCAAGAGTGGGGCAGTGGGCACAGCTGACCAATATCTTGGAGAGTCATATCATTGGGGATCCTACCTTCCGCTTCCAGAGCGACTATGATGATGTGGATGTCAATGCCTTGTTGCAAAGGCCTTATGAGGAGGCAACCGTATTGCATTGGGCTGACTCCCCCTATGCAGATGTTCAGAACCTTGCCCTTCACCTGCTATACCGTCATCGCTATGCTCATCTTGATACGTTGCTGAAGCAGAAATTCACGGAGTCGCCTTTTGCTGTTGTCCGCTATACTTCCTTCTCCTTGCTTCGAAGTATCAACGGAAAGAGCTTCCCTGACATTTTGCCAAAAGCCTTGCAGGACCCGAATGAGTTTATACGGCGCTCCGCGGTATTGGGAATGACAAAGGTAGGACTGGACAGCTACGTGCCTCTGCTCGTCCGGGAAAAGATCACGAACAGATTCTCTGAGCGGGAGGCTTTTGATATCTTAATCAATATTCCTGTGTTTAGCGAGAAAGCGTTCGAGGATGCCATTGCCCATGAACTGCGTACGGCAGACATCAGTGACAAGGATGCCCAGGAAAAGGAGTTGCGGAAATACTACGGCAATAAGAAAGACGGGGATGCAGCTATCTTCAATCCTAAGTCGAAGCCAGGATTGCGACGTATCTATATCAGCAGCCTGAAGAACATCCCTAACTCCGCATCTGTTGATGGCTATCTGCGGTTAATCCTTGATAAGGGTGAGGAGGAGAAGACAAGGCTCGCAATGGTAGAGTCGCTGGCTTGGTTTGATGCCTCTTACCGGCGGGATGATATTATGAAGGCCGTGTGGCAGTTGGCTTCGGACAAAAGTGCTTCCAAGTCATTGCGCCAAGCGGCAGAAAGAACTTATTTCAGAATCAAAAACCGACAGGAATGAAAATATTATATGCTCTCTTCGTGGCTTTGTCCTTCCCGCTCGTGGCGAAGGCAAACAGTTTTGCCATTGTCATCGATGACCTTACATTACAGCATACTCGCAAGGCGGTGACTGCCTATCAGCAGGCGGTGGAACATGATGGACTGAAGACTTATGTGATCCATGCCAATTGGAGAAATCCACAACAGGTGCGTGATTCTCTCATCGCTCTTTATCAGCGCGACCGTACCTTAGAGGGGATCGTGTTGGTGGGGGATATTCCTGTGGCAATGATCCGCAATGCCCAGCACATGACCTCTGCATTTAAAATGAATGAGAAGGCCTTCTCTTTCCGGGAATCGTCGGTACCTTCCGATCGATTCTATGATGATCTCCATCTTAAGTTTCAGTTGATCAGACAGGACAAGGAAGACGGTCGCTTGTTTTATTATAAGTTGACGGAGGATAGTCCCCAAACGCTCTCTCCAACCTTCTATTCTGCCCGTATCCGATACACGAAGGCGATGGGAGGGGACAAATACCAGGCAATCTCTGACTTCCTCAACAAGGCTGCACAAGCGAAGTACCAACCGGCAAATCCGTTAGACCAGGTCGTGAGCTATCATGGTGGGGGATACAATGCGGACTGCCTGATGGTGTATATGGACGAGGAAAAGGCGTATCGGGAGAATTTCCCTTTGGCTTTCACAACAGGGACGGGGTTCAAGCATTGGAACTTCCGGATGCTCAGTCCTATGAAGTATCGTATCTTGGATGAGTTGAAACGCGAAGACCTCGATCTTTTCATGTTTCATGAGCATGGGACGCCCACCCAACAATTGATCAACGAGAGCCCGACAGGACAGGATTCTGAATCCCGTTATCGGATCATAAAGAGCTCATTGTATAATGCCGTACGCCAGCATGTGGAAAGGAAACACCTCAACGAGGATTCCTTACAGGCGGTAATGCTGCGCAAATATCATCTTTTGCCAGGATTCTTCAAAGATTATAAAGACTCGTCATGGTGGAAGGCAGACTCCATTTGGGATGCCGACCTCTCTATTTCTACGGCTGATCTCAAGGGGCGTACCACGAACGCAAGGATGGTGATGCTTGATGCCTGCTATAATGGGAGCTTTCAGGATGACGACCAGATTGGGGGATATTATCTCTTTAATCCTGGCAAGACATTGGTCGTCCAAGGCAATACCCGTAACGTATTGCAGGACCGATGGACCATCGAAATGGTGGGTTTGCTCAGCCATGGGGTGAGAGTCGGGCAATACAACCAACTCATTGCTACCCTTGAAGGGCATCTTCTAGGTGACCCTACTGTACGCTTTGCCCCGGTCAAAGAGCAGCATCTCGCAACGGAGATCATCAAACGCAAGGGGGATGGAGCATATTGGAAGCAACTGCTTCGCCAGTCGCAAGATGCGGATGTCCGTGCGCTTGCTCTCCGCAAGTTAGCTGACCTTGACTCTGCTCATGTCTCTTCTTCGTTTTTCCTTGAGGCGTTCCGGACAGAGCGCCAAAATGTAGCACGCATGGAAGCCTTGAAAATGTTGAGCCGTTATGCCAATGATGACTTCACAGAAGCTGTGCGATTAGGACTTCGGGATCCTTATGAGCGTATCGCCCGTAGCTGTGCTGACTATGCCGGGGAGATAGGCGACAGTCGACTGATCCCGTATGTGGTTGATGTCCTTTTTGCAGATGAAGAGCGGGTACGTGTGCAATATGCCCTGAACTCCTCTTTGCTGATGTTCCCAGAGAATGAAATCCAAAAGGCTGTGAGCGATTATTTGAAAAGGTCGAACCGTATGGATAAAGAACAGGAAATGAGTGCTGCACGACGCAGCATCCACCAGCAGTTTGAGCATCGTGACAAAATGGATGATGCGATCTTTGGCGCGGGATCGGATAAAGAGAAGATCCAGGCAATCCGTTTTCTGAGAAACTATCCACGGACCCCTCATCTGAGCCGTTATCTGGAATTCCTCAAAGATAAGCGCCATTCTCTTGAGACCCGGGTCACGATGGCTGAGGCGTTAGGATGGTTCGGTCATTCCTATAGGCGCAGTGAGATCATTAACACCTGTAGGCAACTGTTGCAAGAGAAGCAACCCAAGGAACTGCAAGATGAACTTTTACAAACGATAAACAGATTAATGTAAGAATACGTATGAAGAAATTATTTGTGTTGTCGGCATGTCTTCTTTTCACATTGATGTGCCAGGCTTATCAGCTGATCAAGCCGAGCGTGAAGACACCGACGAGTTTTGCGATTTTTATTGATCAAAAGAGTTATGACCGTGTTGCCGATGCGGTGAAAGCATACCGTAACAGTATAGAAGCCGATCATTTAGGGACTTATCTTGTCATTGACGACTGGCAGAATCCCGAAGCAATCAAGAAGTTGATCATACAATGGCATGGGGACAGCAAGCAACCCCTTGAAGGGGCTGTCTTCGTGGGGGATATTCCTATCCCGATGATCCGGGATGCCCAATATCTCACGTCTGCTTTCAAGATGGACCAGCGACGCGACTGGAAGGAGTCATCTGTGGCAAGTGATCGTTTTTATGATGATCTCGACTTGAAGTTCAACTTTTTGAGGCAAGATAAGGAGAAGCCGCTTTACTTCTATTATTCACTTCGTGCCGACAGCAAGCAGTATCTTTCGCCCGACATCTATACAGGGCGCATTAAACCTCTTGAGCTGAAAGGGGTGGACAAATACAAAATGCTTGCCGACTATCTCTATAAGGTAGCGCGCTTGAAGAAGGCTGAGGCAGGTAATGTGCTTGACAACCTCACCATGGCTCGTGGCCATTCTTATAATTCAGAAGACAGAAACGCATGGGCCGGGGAACAGATGGCATTGCGGGAACAGATGCCGCAATTGTTCCAGGTTGGCAATACGGTGAAGTTCATGGATTTTGATATGTTCTATCCTGCCAAGAAGATCTATCTCAACGAGGTAATGAACCAAGACCTCGATGTCCTCTTGTTTCATCATCATGGGGCTCCTGATACCCAATATCTTAATGGCTATCGGGAGGATTCTAATGTTGGGCCTAGTATTGAGAACATCAAGCGTTTCCTACGGAGCAAGGTACCAGCTTTGGCGGATAAAGTAGGACGCGATAGTGCAGTGGCAACGTATGCCCGGAACTATGATGTTCCCAAGTCGTGGTGCGAGGAAGCCTTCGATCCTGCCAAGGTCTTAGCCGATTCCATTGCAAGTGCCGACCAGGATATCTATACCTCTGATATTCGTCAGATCACGCCAAATGCTCGCTTCGTCCTTTTCGATGCTTGCTTCAATGGTTCCTTTTATGAGGATGACAATATCGCGGGTTCCTATATCTTCAATGCAGGCAAGACCATCGCCACGATCGGGGGGACAGTGAATGCCTTGCAGGACAAATGGCCGGATGAGTTTGTCGGGCTCTTGGCCTCTGGGATGCGTGTGGGACAGTTCAACCGTTTCTCCGGCTATCTGGAGAGTCATCTGATCGGTGATCCTACCTTTCATTTCAAGAGCAATTCCTCTCTACCATTTGACTTCAACGAGGCAATAACCTTGCATCATAAGGATACCAGATTCTGGAAGGCAAAGCTCAATAGTACTTTACCAGACGTATCTGCAATGGCATTACGCCAATTACAATGGGCTGGTGCCCATGATGTGGTGAATATATTGAAGGATGCCTACTTGAAAAGCAATGCTTTCGTGGTCCGCATGGAGGCCATTAAGCTCCTTGCCCTTTTCCACCCGTTGGAATCCGTGTCCATCTTGCCGAAAGCACTCAATGACAGTTATGAGTTAGTGCGCCGTCTCTCAATGGCATACGCCCAGCGAAATGGTGATCCACAACTGATCCCAGCTGTCGTGAAAACTTATCTGCAGCGAGGACAGGAACAGCGCTTCTCCTTCCATGTCCTAACGGGCATTGATGCTTTCAACCCGGATTTAGTCCAGCAGGAACTCAAGAAGCAATCTTCCCAGTTGCAGTTGTATAGCGATACCATCTCTGATCGGTTAGCCAAGCGTCTGCAAAGTGTAAAGGCTGACCAGGCTGAGGCTCTTCATGTGATCAATAACGCCACGGCAAAGCCACGTTCTCGTGCCAATATAATTTACCGTTATCGCAATAACCCGCAGGCAAGTGCTATTCCTACCTTATTGAAGGTTGCTGCCAACGAGCAAGAGGATAAGGTAGTCCGTCTCGCAGCGATCCAAACGTTAGGCTGGTATGATACCAACTACCGTCACGCTGATATTGTCACAGGGCTGACCCAGATCAAGACTTCAGATGCAGAATTGTCGGAAGAGATTCAGAAGAGCATCCATCGCTTGAAATGATAGATGTAGGTAAGTAAAAAAGAAAACCCCGTGGTCTTCGGTGACCACGGGGTTTCTTTTCTTGGTGGGTGGGTAGAGGGACTCGAACCCACGACATTCAGAACCACAATCTGACGCTCTAACCAACTGAACTATACCCACCATTTTGGTTGCTTATCGAAAGCGAGTGCAAAGATACGGGATTTATTTGGATTGACCAAACAAATCCCGATATTTTTTCTTTTGAGTCATCAAAAAAGTCGTTTTTGGCTTTTTCTCCGATCAAGATGCCTCTTTATTTAGCAGGACTGGTTGGTGCTGTTGGTTCTGCAGGAGTAGCAGTCCCGTTGCTGGCAGGAGCAGCATTGCCCTTGGTTGCAGGAGCAGCAGTTCCCTTCGTAGCGTTTTGCTGAGCACCCGTAGCTGGTGCCTGACCAGCTCCGAATCCCTGTGTGTTTGTCGGGTTTGTAGCCTCATTTTGTGTTGCACTCTGTTCAAGGACACTTTGGTCACCTGTTGCCTGAGGTGCAGTATAGGCACATACGATACTACAAACCACCAAAGCAATGGCAAGTCCCCATGTAGCCTTTTCAATGAAGTCCGTTGTCTTGCGTACACCCAGAAGTTCGTTTGAAGCGGAGAAGTTGGATGCGAGACCTCCTCCTTTAGATTCCTGAATCAAAACTATTCCGATCATCAAGATTGATGCCAGACAGATGATTACAATGAATAATGTGTAAACCATTTTTCTTTACTTATTTATTTTGTTATTTATAATCAATTTCTCTAAGAAACGGATTTGGTCTGCAAAGTAAGCATTTTTTTTTGGATAATTCAAATTTAATCGCTGAATTATTTCCAACGCCTTTGAATATCTGCCTTGTTTAACATATATTTTAGCTAATGTCTCGGTGAAATATCCCTCATCGCTTTCGTTTTCTTCGTTTTCTGGTTTCTCTTCTAACTGTGGGACATACTCAGGTTCTTCTTTCAACTTGATCTTTCCACCGTCATTGTTTATGAAATTATCAATCAAGTCTTGCCCTTTCATCTGAGGTGCTTTCTCTGTTTCTTCCTTCTCGTCCTCGCTTTCTGTTTCCAATAGGTAGCTGACGTAATCCACGGCAGCGTCGGCAGGCGTGGGCTTCCGTTTCGTCTTCTTTGCATCTGAGTCATCAGCGGGTATGGAGTCGAGGAAGGTATCGATGAGTGATAATGTCCTACTGCCGTTTTCCTCCTTGTCCTTGGTGGAAGCGACCTCCTCCTTCGTAGAGCGTACTTTCGTCTGATAGTGTGCTGCCTCTACCAAATTGAAAATTACTTTACGGTCGGTAATGTAAATAGCTGCACGTCGTAATTCCTCATCAAAGGATGGATCGTGGAGGATATACAAGTTTTGCAGCATCAACAGGCGTGCTGATTGGTAATAAGGATAGAGCGCAAGTATACTTCGGAGATCATAGAGGGTCTCCTTGTCCATCTGTTCTGGATGCTTGATAAGTTGCGTTAGATCCATATTTTGTCGATTTTTACCAGTTGGCTACTGTTGCGTTGAAGATCTGGTCTGTCAAGTCTTTTACCATCTCAGTGACCAGTTCTTCCTGTACTTGATTCAGACTTTGGGTTGTCTCGTATGTCTTCGTTGAGGTAAATTGTTGCTCGAAGTCCTGGGTATGGTCCTTTCTGTTGACAAATCTCACGTTGACGGTCATGGCCAGCTCTGTCTGGGCTGAATAGCCCTCGCTGGATACTGACTTGTTCCGCTGTGTATATTGAGTAATCTCACCGGAAATTTCCAAGTCGCCGTTCCTTTTTACTTGTTGCAGATGGGTATGGCTGGCAAAGACATCCTTGAGCTGTGTATTGAACATGGATGCCATAGGTCCCCACACGTAACTGCTTCGGTTGGGAAAGTCGGCTATTGTAATGGTCTTGGTCTTCGTGTAATCAATGCTGGCTCCATTGAAACCATAAGTGACCTTACACGATGAGAGCATCATCGTTAGGACCATGGCGAAGAGGCAAGAGATGTAGATGAATTTCCTTTGCATGTTATTTCCCGTCTAATCCATATTGTTTGATTCTCCGATAGAGTGTCCGGTCGGAGATCCCCAATTCCTGGGCTGCCTTCTTGCGGTTGCCTCCATTGCGTTCCAGAGCCTTTTCCACCATCTGTCTGCCTAAGTCATTCAGGTTGAGCGTCTCAGGTTCATTGATCTCCTCAGCCTCTGCTTCCTCTGCTCCTGCCTGCTGATAGCTATTGGGCAGGAACCTGGGTTCGGTGATGGCGGTACTTCCCGTTGCCTCAAGGGATGTACCCTCATGCTGCCGGCGATAGGCTGCAGTGTCCTCCAATTCACGGCGTTCGTCTATTTGCTTGCGCAGGCTGTTCACGTCATGCTGCAGGTTGTTGATGTTGCCCCGTAGTTCATAGAGGACCTTGAAAAGCATCTCACGTTCATTCTCATAGGAATGCCCTCCTGGCTTGCTGATGGTCGCGAGCTCCGTGCTCACAGGATCCTGGGGAATAAATTGTTCAAGGGTCTGAGCGTCGATGTCCCTTTTCTCGCTGAGCACGGACATTTGCTCTGTGATGTTCTTCAATTGGCGCACGTTTCCCGGCCATTTGTATTTCAACATCAGCGCTTTGGCGTCATCTGTTAGCGTGATCTTGGGAAGGCGGTATTTCTCTGCCATCTGCATGGCGAAGAGGCGGAAGAGTAGGATAATGTCATTTCCCCTGTCTCGCAAGGGCGGTATCTGGATGGGAATGGTGCTCAGGCGATAGTACAGGTCTTCGCGGAAGCGCCCTTCACTGATGGCTTTCCTCATGTTGACATTTGTCGCTGCGACGATTCTGACGTCGGTCTTCATGATCTTCTGTCCACCTACGCGGATATATTCTCCAGTTTCCAATACGCGCAGCAACCTTGCTTGGGTGGCAAGGGGGAGCTCTCCCACCTCGTCTAAGAAGATGGTGCCCTTATTGGCTACCCCGAAATATCCCTCGCTTTCACCGATTGCACCAGTGAAGGAACCCTTTTCATGTCCGAAGAGCTCACTGTCAATGGTTCCTTCCGGGATGGAACCGCAGTTGATGGCAAAGTATTTCTCCTTGCGCCTGGGTGAGTTGTCATGGATCACCCTTGGGATAATTTCCTTTCCCACTCCACTTTCACCGACAATGAGCACGGAGAGGTCTGTCGGCGCTACTTGTAGTGCCACATCCAACGCATGGTTTAACCCGTCACTATTGCCGACGATATTATACCGCTGTTTGATTTTTTGCAGTTCTGATGTATTCATTGGGTGACAAAATTACATATTTTATTTGATATAACTGCAATTTTGGCAGAAAAATATAGTGAGTTTAGGGTTGAAAGCAAAGAATTAAGGAATGGTAAGGATCCTTATTCTTCTTTTCTCCCTTCCTTTCTTACTGATGGGACATCCTTCCCTTTCTCTAATTTGATGAGCAGGAGACCGATGCCTGTCCAGATCAGTTCACGGATGCGGACGATCAAGGCGACAAAGATACCTGCACTGGCGGGGATGCCCATGCCGTGCGTAGACATCAGGAAACCTCCTTCCCGTCCTCCTAACTGGAGGGGAATGAAGAAGAGCAGGTTGGCAAACAACGAGGTGAATGCCAAGATGAGCACGCAATGCAGGTAATTGACAGAGGGCAGTAGCACCAACAAGCAGAAGAATACTTCCATGGCGGAAGATATTCTGCAGCAGAGTTCCAAGAGAACCGCGGACACGAACGTCTTGCGGTTCTGGCGGTTCAGTGCGGCAATCTGCTCGTCGATGGTATCCAGTTGCTCCCGATGATTCTCGATGAAGGGTTTTGCCCATTTCTTGATCAGGGGCAGATGCCGTAGGACGTTCATCGCCCTCACGGCCAATCCTTTGCGATAACCGGCGATAAAGAACCAGATTCCGAGGCAGCAGAAGGCGATGATCGCGGTGAGCAGTCCTCCCATCAAGAAGCTGACATGCTGCGTGAGGATATAGGCAATGGCTGACAGAAGCCAGAACCAGAAGTGGCTGAAGATATGGGTCATCGCATACAGGATGACGGATGAGGAGGCGCGTTCTGTCCCGATCTTAGGTGCCAGTTCCATGATGCGGTATGGCTCACCACCCATCAATCCTCCCGGCGTGGCATAGTTCAGCGCGAATCCGGAGATCGTGACCTTATAGAGCCACCAGAAGGATATCTTGCATTTCCCTCCCGCCTTGATGATGATATACCATGCGGAAGTGTTGAACAAGTAAAGGAATCCCCACAGGGCTACAACGGCAAAGAACCAGTAGCCTGCATTTTGCAAGCCGCTCCATACTTCCTTGAAATCCAGCTGCGTGATCATGATGATCAGTACCGCAAGGCCGAAGATAAAGAAGCCGTTCTGGTATTTCTTCTTCATATTTTAGGATGGCTGGTTGTCAGACTGAGGTTGCTCTTGCTCAGGCATTTCCGATGCTTGGGCAGGCTGTGGGGTTGTGTCTTGCGCAGCGTTGGCAGGTTGGGATGATTGCTGACTTGCTGTTTGCTTGTCTGCCCGTTTCTGGGAATGGTCGTCCTTATGGGAAGGATGGCTCGCAACTTTCCCGTCTTTCGTCTCCTTGATGCTGTTTTCGTGCTTCTTGGGAATCGTGAACCTTACCTTCTCACTGTCATCCTTTTTCTCGTGATAGAGTTTCTGCAAGGGGTTTGCCATGGGCTCGTCATAGATGTCGCGGTTTCTGAATACGTCAATGACGGTATAGATAGCATGTCTCAAGGATGTCTCATCGGCTATGCCTTGACCAGCGATGCCAAATCCTGCATCGTCGTTGGGCGTCGCGCAGACCACAGGTAACCCTGCATAATAAATCACGCCATCGGTGGGGTAGAGAGCCATGAACGGTGCCATGCCTTGGTCATGGTACATGGCAAGGATCCCGTCAAATTCCTCATAGTCTCCATTGGCAAAGAACGTGTCTGCAGGATAAGGGCCGAATGCTTCGATGCCCTTGTCAGATAGTTCTTCCACAGCAGGCTTGATGGCTTCCTGTTCTTCTTTCCCGAAGGTTTGGCTGCCATTGCTGTCCGGGTTCAGGGCGAGGATGGCAATGCGCGGGTTGGTGATCATGAAGTCGCGTTTCAGGCTGCTGAAGAGAATGGCTGCCTTGTCAACGATATTCTCTTTCGTGACAAACATGGATACTTCACTGAGTGGAATCTCATCCGTCAGCAGGCCTACTCTGATATTCTCGTTGAGGATGATGGGCAGCATTTCCGATCCATTGCTCAGGTTCTTGCGCACATAAGCCTCGTTGCCCTCAAATCCCTGCTGTCCGTTTTTGATGGCGGGTGCGGTGACTAATACATCGAACAATCCAGCCTGGAAGTCGTTCACAGCACGTTGCATGGCCTTGGAGGCAGCCATGGATGACTCGTCTGTGGGCGTTCCTAAGTCTACTTTCACCTCATCGTCAAAGGTCGTCAGCATGTTCACCCGTCCATCGCGTATTTCCTCCGCATTGCTGATGATGCTGAAATTGGCCTGCATGTTTAAGGCTTTCCTATGGTAGGATGCCACTTTAGGGGAGCCATAGATGACAGGAGTGCATAACTCCAGCATGTCCGGCTCTGAGAAAGTTTTAAAAAT
The DNA here is from genome assembly GCA_905210845.1 of uncultured Prevotella sp. Classification (GTDB taxonomy): domain Bacteria; phylum Bacteroidota; class Bacteroidia; order Bacteroidales; family Bacteroidaceae; genus Prevotella. Next base: position 3,040 of record CAJLYG010000033.1, on the reverse strand, counting down.
CAGTTCATATCCGATGCCATTGGTGTCGCCATGCGTGATGGCAACCCGAATCTTTCGATCTTCCATATCTTTTATTCTTTTATTTTTAATGTATATAGTACGGCTTCCAATTGCCGCATGAGATTCCTTTTCTTCATTTCCGGGGCGTAGACGAATCCTTCGACGGTAATTTCCCGGTGGCGGATGCTGTCGTCAAGGGTATGGCTGATAAAAGGCCCGCCCATGGCATCTCCTTCCATTTCCCAAAGTCCTCTCGTGATCAGGCGGATTCCGCTTTTCCCCTTTTCACGGGTTCTCCTCACGCTTTCATGGACAGTCGCCATGTACATGGCATCTGTCTCGCCTTTGATGTTTGCCTTCATGACACTGTCGCGGTTCGTTCCTAAGTAGATACAGATATTCTGCATGCCGGTAGGGGCATTGTTCGACAGCCATAGGAAGTCTTTTCCCTTCTTGCTGGAGGTCATGTCAACAGGTATCCAGAGATCAATCCCGAACAACCTGCGGATCTCCTCCTCCATCTTGATATTGTGCTTTTCTCTCAGGCGCAGGATCTGGTTGTTGAGCTCAGCCCGGTTAAGTAGCATCCTCAGTTGTGGACCTAACCTGGGCATGTCGGCTTTCAGTGCCTGCTCGGAAGGTGAACCAACATACACGACCATTTGGGGTTCTGCATCTACATTCTTGGCATACCGGATCCTCGTTGCCGTGAAGACCTGTGGGTTGATGCTCACTTTTACGATCAAGTGGGATAGCCGCAAGGCTTGCCCGATATCCTCTCCTTGGATGGAGGAGATATCGAAGGAGGGTTCCGATTGGGGCAACCCTTCCACGTCCGCGTCCAATTCTTGATAGACAGCACTGTCCCGGTCGCCAGCGATCAGTACCTCATAGGGGCGACCGCCACTACGAGGCCGGAGTGGGTTCCTGTCACTGCAACCGCACAGGAGTAGCAGCAAGAGTACCCAACTAACGCCTTTCATCGGCAATCTTCTTGGCTGTTGACAGGAGTCCGCATGCCGCATAGATGTCCTGTCCTCGGCTGGCACGTATGGTCGTGAAGATGCCATGGCTGGTCAGGTAGTCCCTGAAGCTCTCCATTTTCTTCTCATCCGTTCCATGGAGCGGTACATGCGGAATCTGGTGGAAGCGGATCAGGTTGATCCTGCAGTCCAGTCCCTTGAGCAGTTTGACGATCTCCCGCGCGTGTGTCATCGAGTCGTTGAGTCCTCCGAAGAGGATATATTCGAAAGACAGGCGGCGTTGGTGGGAGAAGTCGTAGTTCTTCAGCAATTCCACGATGTCCACAATTGAGAATCCCCGCTCTGCCGGCATCAGCTCAGCCCTTTGCTCCGGAATGGGGGAGTGCATGCTGATTGCCACCTGGCATTCGCTTTCTTCGAGGAATCTCTTGAGCTTCCCCTTGATGCCGACACTGCTCACGGTGATCCTTTTCGGGCTCCAGGCATAGCCATAGCTTGCCGTCAGGATTTCCGTGGCACGGAGCACATGGTCTAAGTTGTCCATGGGCTCACCTTGTCCCATGAAGACGATGTTCGTCAGTCGCTCACGCTCAGGCAGGGAATACACCTGGTTGAGAATGTCCCGGACGCTCAGTTCCCCTTCAAATCCCTGTTTGCCGGTCTGGCAGAACAGGCAGTTCATCTTGCATCCCACTTCACAGGAGACGCAGAGGGTAGCACGATCATCCTCCGGGATAAAGACAGTCTCCACGAATTTCCCGTTTTCCGTAGGGAAAAGGTATTTGATGGTGCCATCCTTGGAATGCTGCGCATCAATGGGCCCGGTGCACCCTATTTCGTAAATCTCTTCGAAACGGGCCCGGTTTTGCTTGGAAATGTTGGTCATCTCGTCAATGGAGCGGGCGTGTTGCGTGTACATCCACTTCGCAATCTGCCCTCCAGTGAAAGCCGGCATTCCCAATTGCCTTGCCACTTCCTTTAGCTCCGGAAGCGTCATCCCTAATAATGATTTCTTTTCAGCGCTCATGAAAAATATGCATATTGATGGCGCAAAGTTAACATTTTTAATTGATTTATCGTCAGCGAGTAGCGTATTTTTACGTTTTTTCCTTTGTAATTCGTTCCTTTTCGATTATCTTTGCGCATAGAATTCCTATATATAACGTGATGAGAGAAAAAATTGATTGCTTCCTGCCTTGTCTCGATGTCACCGCGTTGGCAGACACGCTCTCGGTGATGAGACAGAGTGGGATGGTGCAACATATTCACTTATTAGTTTCCAAGGACTATGCCCAGCAGGGCCATTTCCCTGGAGATTGCAACTTAGTGGTGGTCAACGACTGGACTTCCACGGATACGATCCTCAAGATCGGGCAGTATACGGATGCGGATTATGTCTTGTTGGGAAGGGGCACGGATCCCTTCTCCTTAGGTCTTTATGCCTTGGACCGTTTCCTCCAGGTTGGCGAGGACTCCCAAGCTGTGATGGTATATTCTGATTATGATATCCTGGAAGCAGGGGGGCGGAGGCTGCATCATCCGGTGTTGGACTATCAGGAAGGCAGTCTGCGGGCACAGTTTGATTTCGGACCGTTGGTCTTGGTCCGTGCCCAACTGTTGCATGACTATGCGGCGCAGTCTCCCCAGCCGGCTTACCAACGGGCGGGATGGTACGACTTCCGACTGTTTTTGAGTCGGCAAGGGCATCTGTTCCATCTCAATGAGTACCTGTATGCTTGCCTGCCTGCTGCCGTACCGTCACTGGCTGAGGACGAAGCGGAGATGGAAAGGGCACTTGCCCACCATCTGTCTGCGGTCGGGGCGTTGTTGGATGCCTCTTATTACAGGCAGCCTGATTTTGATGAGCAGCCCTTTGATACCGAGGCTTCTGTCATTATCCCTGTCCTCAACCGGGAAAAGACCATCGCGGATGCGATCGCCTCTGCGTTAGGGCAGAAAACGTCCTTTGCGTTTAACGTGATCGTGGTGGACAACCATTCCACGGATGGTACGTCCCAGATCGTGGAGGAGATGGCAAAGGGAGACCGCCGGTTGAT
>CAJLYG010000032.1 GCA_905210845.1 uncultured Prevotella sp. | reverse complement strand
AAAAATAATGCATAACACAGACTGCTCCGGGCGGACCTTCGCTGTCGGGTTATTATCGAAACGAGGATCGCCCACGGCAGCGAAGAGCACGGCATCTGCATCCATGCAAGTCTGGAACGTAGCATCAGGGAATGGATCCCCTACCTCATCAATCGCGTGCGCGCCACAGATCCCCTCGTGATATTCAAAGGTATGATTGAATTTCTCTGCGATGGCATCCAACACTGCCACGCCTTGTTTCATAATCTCAGGACCAATACCGTCGCCTGAGAGGACGGCTATATTCAACTTCATATTATTTTGATTTTAATTATTCTGTTGACGTGGATTTCTTTTGGGTTTCATCTTCAAAGATATTCAACATCTTAAAGGTCGCCTTGATGGCAGCCTCGGTCTGGTCGGAATCAATGCCCTTGGTTCGAACCAGCCTGTCGCCAAAATGCCATGTGATATTTGTCTGCACCAATGCGTCCGTCCGTCCCCCTGGAGGAATGGTCACCGTATAATTTGCCAAGATTGGGAAGGTACGTCCCAAATTCTCCTTGTAGATCTTACGGAGAGCCTTCACGAAAGCATCGTATTGACCATCCCCATTGCTTTCGGCTGCATATTCTTCACCATTGATGCTAACCTTAATACTTGCTAAAGGTTTCAACCCATAAGAGGTTGATACCATGTAGCTTATCAGCTTGATCTTATCGTCAGGCGTCTCGTGTTTTAAGACATCGGAAACAATGTAAGGAAGGTCATCAGGAGTGACAAGCTCCTTTCTGTCTCCTAACTCTGTGATACGCTTGGTCACCTTCTTGGTTTGGTCTGGTGTCAACTCAAGGCCCAGTTCCTGAAGGTTACGTGCAATATTCGCTTTCCCACTGTTTTTACCCAGGGCAAATTCCCGTTTTCGACCAAAGCGCTCCGGCACGAGTGCATTTGAATAGAGACCAGCCTTGTTATCCCCATCCGCATGTACGCCAGCCACCTGCGTAAAGACATTCTCTCCGACGATAGGCATATTCGGCGCAACGGCAATGCCACTGTACCCTGCCACAAGATCTGACACGGATTGCAGTTGACTTTCATCAATATTGGTCTTGGCTTGGTACATATCCTTTAAGATCACCTGCACACTTGCCAATGGAGCATTTCCACAACGTTCCCCGAGTCCATTAACTGTCACATGCAGTCCTTTGCAACCACTCAGCACAGCTGCGAGAGAATTGCTGACTGCCAAGTCATAATCGTTATGCGCATGGAAATCAAAGTGCTTATCAGGATAACGCTTGATCATCTTCCGCATAAACTCCACGCATTGCAAGGGATGGAGGATACCTAAGGTATCAGGAAGCAAATAGCGCTTGACAGGGGTGTCGCTTAAAGCATCCATTAACTGGTAGACATAGTCTACGGAATCGCGCATGCCCCCACTCCAATCCTCCAGGTAAAGGTTAACTTCCAATCCTTGTGAGACTGCATAGTCAATACATTTCAATATATCCTGAATATGCTCCTCCGGTGTCTTGTGCAACTGTTGCGTGCAATGTCGATAAGAGCCTTTTGCCAACAGATTGACCACCTTGCAGCCACAATCCTTGATCCAGTCGACCGACAGATGCCCGTCGACAAAGCCCAATACCTCTACCCTATTGAGTTTATTGATACTCCTTGCATACCTGCAGATCATGGATACCGCATCCTTCTCACCTTCTGAGACACGTGCGGAAGCCACCTCTATGCGATCAACGTTGACATCGTTGAGCAGTTTCCGTGCGATCATCAGCTTTTCATGAGGCAAAAACGAGACGCCACTCGTCTGCTCCCCATCACGGAGCGTGCAATCCATAATCTCTATGAAAGGATGCTGAATCCTACTACTTGTTATTTGTTCAATCTTTCCCATGCTTCCACTTTATCTCTGTTCTGCACCAAGAAATCAACATCATCGAGCCCATTCATCAGGCAATGCTTCTTATATCCATTGATCTCAAAGTGTTCACTATGCCCCGTAGCCAAGTTGGTGACCGTCTGATGAGGAAGGTCGACCTTTACTTGCGTCTGATGGTCTTTTGCAATGCTACTAAAGAGCTCCTGGAGGAAAGGCTCAGACACGACTACAGGCAGGACAAAATTATTTAATTCATTGTTCTTGTGAATATCAGCGAAGAAAGAGCTGATCACCACTCGGAAGCCATATCCAGCGATAGCCCATGCAGCATGCTCACGTGAAGACCCAGAGCCAAAGTTCTTGCCTGCCACCAAGATGCAGCCACTATAAGAAGGATCATTCAAGACGAAATCCTTCTTGAGGGATCCATCCTTATTATATCTCCAATCACGGAAGAGATTCTCCCCGAAACCTTTCTTGTCTGTAGCCTTGAGGAAACGCGCCGGAATAATCTGGTCGGTATCTACATTCTCTAAAGGAAGAGGAATGCAGGATGATGTGATAACGTCAAATTTCTGTTTCATTGTTGCAATTACTTTAAGTATTCACGAGGGTCTGTTATTTTTCCTGTGATAGCGGCAGCTGCTGCTACATAAGGAGAAGCAAGGATCGTACGGGATCCAGGTCCTTGGCGTCCCTCGAAATTACGGTTACTGGTAGACACACTATATTTCCCGGCAGGAATCTTGTCGTCGTTCATGGCAAGGCATGCGGAACAGCTCGGTTGACGAATCTGGAAGCCAGCGTCCTCGAGTACCTTGTCCAGTTCTTCTTCACGGATCTGCTTATCTACAGTCCAAGATCCCGGGACGAGCCAAGCCGTCACGTGATCAGCCTTCTGGTGCCCCTTCACAATAGATGCAAATGCCCGGAAATCTTCGATACGTCCATTGGTGCATGCGCCAAGGAACACATAATCAATCGGATGACCTAACAGGCGTTCCCCAGGCTTGAATCCCATATAGTCTAAGCTTTTCAAGAAAGAAGCCTGAGTCGTCTCGTCGATCTCATCAAGCGAGGGTATGGCACCAGTGATGCCTATTCCCATTCCCGGGTTCGTGCCGTAAGTAATGCGAGGTTCGATATCCTCTCCATCAAAATCCAACTCCTTATCAAAGACAGCATCGTCTCCGCTTTTCAGAGTCTTCCAATAGGCTACTGCCTTATCCCATTCCTCGCCCTTGGGAGCATATTCCCTTCCTTTCAAGTAAGCAAAGGTAGTCTCGTCAGGAGCAACGAATCCACCGCGCGCACCCATTTCTATGGACAAGTTGCAGAGAGTCAGGCGACCGTCCATTGACATATCGCGAACGACCTGCCCACTATATTCCACGAAGTAACCCGTAGCGCCAGATGTGGTTAACTTTGACATCAGATATAATGCCACGTCCTTGGCGACAACACCCTTCTTTAGATGTCCATTGATATTGATACGCATCGACTTTGGTTTCTGTTGGAGGATACACTGGGATGCCATTACCATTTCCACTTCCGAAGTTCCAATGCCAAAAGCAACAGCACCGACCGCACCATGAGTAGAAGTATGGGAATCGCCACAGACGATCGTCATACCCGGAAGAGAAAGTCCTTTCTCCGGTCCTACCACGTGTATAATGCCATTATCCTTCGTGCCCATTTTGAATTCCGTCAGTCCGAATTCCTCGCAGTTTTGATTCAACGTCTCAATTTGCTTACGCCCGATTGGGTCGATCACTTCCTTGTCTTGGTCATGCGACTGTGTATTGTGATCCGGCATACAGAAGATCTGTTGAGGGCGGAAACATTTCAACCCACGCTCTCTCAAGCCCTGGAAAGCCTGGGGAGACGTGACCTCATGACAATAAAGACGGTCAATATAAAGTTGTGTTGGACCATCATCAACAATCTGGACAACATGCTTGTCCCAAATCTTATCAAATAATGTATTCATACCTTTTCTTACTTTGTATGTCTGAATTTATTAATACAGTCGATATACGCCTCAACAGAAGCCGTGACGATATCGGTGTTCGCGCCGAATCCATAATAGAGATTGCCATCATATTCAACCTGCATGTGTACTTTACCCACATCATCCGACCCTTTGGAAATCGCTTGAATGGTAAACTCTTTCAGAGTCATCTGCTTACGGATAATGCGTTTCAAAGCCTTGATGGCAGCATCAACAGGTCCATTTCCAGAACTACACTCCTCGAACTTCTGTCCAGAGATGTCAAGTCCAATGGAGGCTACGCTCTTCACACCCTTGCCCGTTGTAACCTGAAGGAAATCGAGCTTCACGGCATGAGCCTCAGCAGTATCCGCGCCAGCAAGTACAAGGATATCATCATCTGTGATCTCCTTCTTCTTATCAGCAAGCTCCAGGAACTTTTTATAGATCTTGTCCAATTTCTCTTCGTTAGCGATATCTACGCCATTGACATGCAGGCGATATTTCAAGGCAGCCCGACCCGAGCGAGCGGTCAGCACGATTGCGTTCTCATCCAGTCCCACATCTTTTGGATTCATGATCTCATAAGTCTGTGCATTTTTCAGCACGCCATCCTGATGGATGCCACTGGAATGAGCAAAGGCATTACGCCCGACAATCGCCTTGTTGGGTTGCACTGGCATATTCATCAGACTGGATACCATACGAGAGATCGGGTAAATTTTCCGCGTGTTGATATTTGTGTCAATGGCAAGGTTCTTATGACATTTCAGGATCATCGCGATCTCTTCGAGAGAAGTATTTCCAGCCCGTTCCCCAATACCGTTAATCGTGACTTCTACCTGACGAGCCCCATTGAGGACACCTTCCAAAGTATTGGCTGTCGCCATACCGAGATCGTTATGGCAGTGGGTGGAGATCTGAGCCTTTTCAATGCCATCGACATGCTCCATCAGATATTTTATCTTGGCACCATATTCATGAGGCAGGCAATACCCTGTCGTATCAGGAATATTGACCACTGTGGCACCCGCCTTGATGACAGCCTCGATCACGCGGGCAAGATATTCATTGTCCGTGCGCCCTGCATCCTCCGCATAGAATTCAACATCTTCCACGAACTTCTTTGCATACGCTGTGGCACGTACGGCAGTCTCAAGGATATCATCACGATTAGAGTGAAACTTGTATTTAATATGAGAATCACTGGTACCAATACCCGTATGGATACGCTTGCGCTTTGCGTATTTCAACGACTCCGCAGCACAGTCGATATCTTTCTCAACGGCACGTGTCAAAGCACAGATCGTAGGCCATGTCACGGCTTTGGAAATCTCAACAACTGAATTGAAGTCGCCTGGACTCGAAATAGGGAACCCCGCTTCGATTACATCTACCCCAAGCTGCTCAAGCTGCTTTGCCACCTGAATCTTCTCAACTGTATTCAACTGGCAACCAGGCACCTGCTCACCATCCCGGAGCGTGGTATCAAAAATAAATAATCTGTCACTCATAATCTTTATACTTGTTGTTATTCTGTTGATTCAAACGAAAGAGCCTTTCACACTTACACGGAAGTGAGAAAGGCTCTTTACGATTTACATCCCATCTTTATAGACATACCTTATCACTTCCGCCCACTTGATGCAGTCGAATTCGAATGATAATGCTAATGATGTTCTGAGATGTAATCATATTTCTCTAACTTTCAAATTTGCTTGCAAAGGTAATGCTTTTTAATGACTAAACAAAGAAATTATAACTTTTTTATTTGAAAATCTTATAATTTGTCATTTTGTCTTTTGAATGAACTGAAGAACCTGAGCAGAAATAGACTTCATGCCCTTTACGGTTGGGTGTCCATTCTGCTTATCGATATCTTTCAGTTGGATCACTGGGATACCATCATGCCTGCAAATCGTCTGTACAGAAGTATTGATTTCCTCCTTTAATCCTGTGTTCAGAATAAAATAGACCCGTACATTGGGGTAACGCACAACTAACTCATGAAGTAATTTTGCCAAGGCTGGGCGAAAGGTATACAAGTCGGCACGAACCCAATCCTTATATTTATATTCGCCTATGGGAGCATTTGCCCAACTATCATTGGTAGCGCCAAAGACCAAAATAATATCTGGATTACCAAGAGCAGGGCATCTGGTGATAAAAGAACGAGGTGTATAATCGGCATCCTGATAGCCTGTATAGCAGATCGTCGCGCCTGAATAGGAATTGTTCACGCCCAATTTATATCCCCCGTCTTTTACGACTTGCCACCACCATGTCTGGGTTACATCGGTCACATCAGTTTTCTTCAGATCTTTCCGTTGGAAATACCATGGTTCATTTGTTTCCGGTGTAATATAGCCCTCGAAAGTAGAATAAGAATCCCCTAAAATAGAAACCGTCTCACGAACCTGTGCTCCTGCGACTGTTCCGTAAAGGATCAAAAAGATAAAAAGTAAATGCCTCATGATCATATTATTTTCCTTCTATATATAAAGTTCCCAATTCTCCATTGGTTTCGCCCACGGTCAAAACGGAGTACCGTTCCCCATGTCAGGAGGTGGGGCACCGAACGGATTATCATCCCCATTCATCCTGCTCCCTACGATTTCCCCACCAGCAGAAGGAGGAGGTGGAGCGAGATAGGCATCCTCAGGATTCTGGAAGCGCGTAAACTCGCCCCGGAAGTTCAAGAGGACATCTCCGGTAGCACCCTTACGGTGCTTTGCAATGATAATCTGTGCCATTCCATGCAAGTCATTGCCCTTCTCATCCTGATAGATATGGTAATATTCTGGGCGATGAACGAACAAGACCATATCGGCATCTTGCTCTATGGCTCCAGACTCACGGAGGTCACTGAGTTGTGGACGTTTCCCTTCCAGTCCCTCCCGGTTTTCTACGGTACGGTTCAACTGAGACAAAGCGAGAATAGGGATATCCAATTCCTTCGCCAAGCCCTTGAGAGAACGAGATATCGTGGACACCTCTTCCTGGCGACTACCAAACTTAGAACCCGACGCATTCATCAATTGCAAGTAGTCGATCATGATGATCTTGACCCCCTTTTCCTTCACAAGTCGCCTTGCCTTGGTCCTTAGTTCAAACACAGATAAAGCGGGCGTATCATCTATATAAATAGGTGCACCGGTCAACTTTCTCAAATTCTTATCCAAGCGCTCCCACTCGTCTGGGGAGAGCTGACCATTCAACAATTTATTTCCCGCAATCTCACAAGTGTTGGATATCAGTCGGTTGACCAACTGCACATTATTCATTTCCAGAGAGAAGAAAGCAATGGGAACCTTAAAGTCAACGGCTACATTTTTAGCGATACTTAATGCAAAGGATGTCTTGCCCATGGCAGGACGACCTGCAATGATCACCAAGTCAGAATTTTGCCATCCACTGGTAATATCATCTAACTTTGTGAATCCAGAAGGAATGCCAGTCAGGCCATCCGACTTTTGGGATGCGATCTGCAAGATCCTTAAGGCATCACGGATGACAGGGTCTATCTGGGTATAGTCCTGTCTCATGTTCTTTCTGGAGAGTTCAAACAGATCGCCCTCAGCTTCCTGCATCAGTTCGTCCACATCCTCAGTCTCATCAAAAGCCTTCGTTTCTATCTTGGAAGCAAAAGAGATCAACTGCCTTGCCAAGAATTTCTGGGCCAGGATATGGGCATGATATTCAATATGGGCAGAAGACGCAACGTGAGAACTCAATTCTACGATATACGTAGGTCCTCCGACATCTTCCAAGGTTCCTTCTCGTTTCAACTCCTCTGTCACCGTCATGATATCAACAGGTTTCTCTTCCATGTTCAAGGTTTGTATCGCCTTGTATATCTTTTGGTTACGAGGTTCATAAAAGGTCTCTGGGCGCACGATCTCACTAATCATCGAGAATGCGTCCTTATCTATCATCAAGGCGCCAAGAACGACCCTTTCGATGTCTAAGGCCTGGGGCTGCAAGTGACCATAGGTTGGATCGATGGGCGTAGCATGCCGCTTTCTACTGATATTGTTTTCTGCCATTATTTACACTTTAGAATGCAAAAATACAAAATAACCTTCACATAGACACCATCCGACTTCTTTTTTTTCTTGCCCACGACGAATGTGCCGTTAGAAAGGGCAAGACCTGTCTATGGCATCAATCTATCTCACAAAAGTAACTTTTCTCCATTCTCTTTGCACCACTTCAGACTTTTTTTCTTACCTTTGCTCATAGATTTAAAGAAGGAATATTCTTCGAGTTCAACTAATATCAACAACGATGATTAAATTTCCGTGTGCCAAAGTTAATTTAGGATTGAACATTGTGTCAGTCCGTGATGACGGATATCACAATATAGAGACCGTCTTCTATCCCGTCCCTTTATGTGATGCCTTAGAAATCAAATACATGAGTGATGATTTCCCATCAGATGTTCCTTGCGACCTGAAGATCACGGGGCATACCGTGGACTGTGATGAAGCAGACAATTTGGTCGTAAAAGCTTATCATTTGTTGGAAAAAGACTACACCCTTCCCCGGGTGCATGCGCATCTATACAAAAGGATCCCGTCTCAAGCTGGACTGGGAGGAGGAAGCAGTGACGGTGCTTGCATGATCCGGCTCCTTGACGAGCGCTTTCGTCTCAATATCGGCATAGCGGAAATGGAACGGTATGCTGCGCGATTAGGGGCTGACTGTGCCTTCTTTATCACAGAAGAGCCCTCCTTTGCGACAGGGATAGGAAACGAACTGGAACCTGCAGGCGGACCGAGAGACAACCTAAATGGATATTATATAGCTATCGTCAAACCGGCCATTGCCGTGTCTACGCAAGAAGCCTATCGGAAGATCCAACCGAAGCAACCCAAGAAAAGTTGCCGGGAGATCTGCATGCAGCCCATCCATACATGGAAGGAAGAATTGGCAAATGATTTTGAAGCTCCTGTCTTTGCTCAATTTCCTGAACTGAAAGCCATCAAAGAAAAGCTATATGACTTAGGAGCGATATATGCCCAGATGAGTGGAAGCGGCAGTGCTCTATACGGAATATTTGAGAAGGAGCCAACTACCATCCCGGAAATTTTCAAAGGCGACTTCACCTTCATTGGACAACTCCATTAATTCACAGAACATGAAAGATAACCAACAAGAATTATTCCCTATTGTAGATGAGGACGGCCATATTCTCGGAAGCATCACCAGGGGAAAAGCCCATGATGGAAGCAAGATCCTACATCCCGTCGTGCATTTGCATGTCTTGAACAGCAAAGGGGAACTATATCTCCAGAAACGCCCAGAATGGAAGGATATTCAACCCGGGAAATGGGACACGGCCTGTGGAGGGCATGTCGACTTAGGAGAGAATATTGACCAAGCTTTAAGGAGAGAAGTGCAGGAGGAATTAGGCATCACGGATTTTACGCCTGTATCCATGGGACATTATGTCTTTGAAAGTAAGAAAGAAAAGGAACTGGTCTACGTCCATAAAACGATTTATGATGGTAGGATCATCCCAAGTCAAGATGAATTAAGTGCAGGCAGGTTTTGGACAAAACAGGAGATTTTAGAACATATCGGGAAAGGAGTCTTCACGCCCAACTTTGAAAGTGAGTATCAAAAGTTTTTCCTCTAACTATTTAAGTACCATCTTATATGAAAGTCTGTCTCAGATGTTTATGTCTCTGCATCTCGTGCCTGACCACTCTTCAATGGGGATGGGCACAGCGATCTGGCTCCAAGATCAAAAACAATCAGGAAGTCGCGATGCAGATTAGTGGAACGATTGCCGAAGGAAATGTTTTCTATCAGTTATTCAATGATCACACTTATACCCCTATACCTGCAAAAGGCAATCATTTTTCATACACGATCAGGATGCAGAAAAACTCGTTCTTCACTTTATTGGGAAAAGGTAGATATAGCTTATTAGCTGATGGGAAGCCCATTGTCATCAACTACAACGACACGACCATCCAAGCATCCGAACTCAACGAGAAACTATTTGCCATTCAGAAAAAGATACATTCGTATCCAGATGCATTTTCACCAGCTCGTAAGGCAGCTATCATAGCCTACTGCAAGGAAAACCATGATAATATCAGTCCTGCTGTCTTACTTATTGAGAACAGCTACGCATTCAGCTATGAGGAACTCAAGGAAGTCCTCGACTCCACCGCCATCTATTATTGTCAACCTAACATGAATCCTAAAACATGGTTGGACAATAAGGTTGGACGAAAAAGCGGAGTTGCCTATCGGGATGTCACCATGCAGGATATGGATGGAAAGACAGTCAAGTTAAGTGACTTTATCAGGAAGGACCGATATTTGTTCGTCGACTTTTGGGCTTCTTGGTGTGGACCATGCAAGATGGAGATTCCCCACGTAATAGACATGTATCATCTCTATCATTCCAAAGGTCTCGACGTATTAAGCGTTAGCCTTGACCGTGATGAATCCCAATGGAAAGCCTCCGTCAAGAAACTTCAAATGCCGTGGCCTCAGGTCGTAGCTCTTAAGGGAGACCCTTCTACCATCAGCTCGCTATATGGGATCTCTAAAATTCCTTGCAGTATCCTCATCGCTCCGGATGGCACCATCATTGCCAGCGACCTAAGAGGTTCCGGACTAAAAGACAAATTACATCAAATCTTTGATCAACAATAATTCTATTCATGATGAAAACAAAAGTGATAGGGACTCGGATGATTTTCCTCCTCATCCTGATCATATCCCCCGTTATTGCCCATGCGCAATATTTACAATATGTCCGTCCACTGGTAGGAACAGGACGACCTACAGGAAAAGGAGGTATCGGAGGCAGTGATTTCGGACAGACCATGCCGGCTGTCCTTGTTCCCAATGGAATGAATTTCTGGGTGGCACAAACCGAGAAAGATGAGAAAAAGGGCAAGAGCCCTTATTACTACCAGAAAACGAAAATATCCGGATTCCGAAACTCTCATTGGCTGAATGGGAGTGCCATGCAGGATTATGGGTCCGCCACGATTATGCCGCTCTTCAATGATTTGAAATGCCAACCAGATAACCGCGCCAGCGAGTTCTCACACCAAGAGAAGACGGCTCGTCCCGACTATTACGCTGTAAACCTTTTCAATGGGACCATCAAGGCAGAGATGACTGGTACGTCACGGACTGGGATTTTCCGTTTTACCTATCATCAAACAGGTACAGCCTATATCATCATCAATCCCAATAGCGACGAGGGAGAAGGGACCATCACGATCCACCCTGAGAAAGGTGAGATTACGGGTGAAAATCCCATACACAGAATCTATCAGGGTTGGGGAAAGCCTGCTGGCTATAGTGGACATTTCCTCGTTCAGGTCAACAAGAAATTCAGCGACTATGGCGTATTCCAAAATGAGAATATCCAAAAGCATGTTACCTCATTGTCCCATCAGCCGCAGATCGGAGCCTATATCGCTATCCCGGTGAAGGCAGGAGAAACCATCACTGTTAAAATGTCATCATCCTTCTGCGACTTGAAGGGAGCACGGATGAACATGGAAAAGGAAAACCCGGGATGGGACTTCGACCGTATCCGCCAGCAACTTACCCAGATATGGGAAGACAGATTATCGGCTATAGAGGTTACATCAAAAGACAAAACCGATCTCTGCAAATTCTACACCTCTTTATATATGGCATCATTCCTTCCACATGCCATCAATGATGTAGATGGAAGATACCCATCCTTTGCTGGCGGCAAGACCTTGCATCAAAAAGATGGGAACTATTATGATGACTACAGCCTGTGGGATACCTTCCGTGCCCTGCATCCCCTACTCAGCATCCTCTACCCCCAACAAACAGGGGAAATGATCCAGTCGTTAGTAGACAAATACGAAGATGGGGGATGGCTGCCCATTTTCCCTTGCTGGAACAGTTTTACCTCCGAAATGATCGGTGACCACTGCGCCTCCTTGATTGCAGATGCTTATCTGAAAGGCATCCGCAATTTCGACATAGGAAAGGCTTATGAAGCCCTGCATAAGAATGCCTTTGAACAGCCCAACACCTACGAGGACTATCAAGATGGAAAAGGCAGACGTGCGCTTTGGGCGTACCAGAAATATGGGTATATCCCTTTGGAAGACCCTGTTTCGGAAGCCTATCACCGTGGGGAACAGACCTCTCGTACCTTGGAATATGCGTATGATGACTATTGCGTCGCTAAAATAGCAGAAGCTTTGGGACACCAAGAAGACGCGAGATTACTCTTTGCACGATCTTTGAATTACAAGAATGTCATTAACCCCAAGACCGGATGGGCACAAGGCAGATATCGGAACGGCAACTTCCTGAATGAAGACAATGCTTTCAAAAACTGTCCCTTTATCACCGAAGGATTCCCCTGCCATTATACTTGGTTTGTACCCCATGACGTTTATGGACTAATGCAGTGGATGGGAGGAAAGGATGCCTATATTCAGAAATTGGATACCATGTTTTCTCAAAAACTATATTGGCATGGTAATGAACCTTGCCATCAGGTAGCATTCATGTACAACTATGCAGGACAACCCTGGAAAACCCAAGAGATTGTGCGACAGATCATGGAAAGAGAATATCGACTGGCCCCGGATGGATTAAGTGGCAACGATGATGCCGGACAGATGTCTGCATGGTATGTCTTTGCAGCCATGGGCTTCTATCCTGTCTGCCCTGTTGGGGGATATTATAATCTTGCCAGCCCATCCTTTAAAAAGACAACCATTCACTTGCCGGGGGACAAGACCTTTACCATTCTTGCCAAACATGCTTCTAAACGGAATGTCTACATACAGAAAGCTACCTTAAACGGAAAAGTCTACAGCAAGAATTATCTGAATCACGCAGACATTGCCAAGGGAGGTGTATTGCAACTGATCATGGGAGACAAGCCCAACAAAGCATGGGGATCCCTTGAAGAGGATTGCCCTCCTGCAAAATAGAATTTAGCAAAAGAGATTTTACTTATTGGTATTGATAATAATACCAATAAGTATTTCCAAAGGTATCACGCAAAGCGGATTTCCGCAGCTGTTTATCGGCATATTTATTCTCCATATCCTGATAATCCTGGAAGTCAGCATCCATCACGCTGCTGTGATAGACGATCACTGGATGTGACCTGAGATGCGTATACAAGGTCAGAGCCTCTCTGTAATGTTTCGGCAATGAGGCACTCTTCATATCATAATACTTCCCGATGGCATGAACAAAGGCATCGAGATTCTTATCCATCAGATAGCCACATAACAAGTAGTCGCCGGCCGGCTTCTTAGCTACATGATGCCGTTCTATGAACGTCAAATAGTGCATCGGAGAGAATTTCTGCTTGAACCACATCCCTAAATAGGTATACAACTTCTGTTCAGGATACATCAACATCCTGACAGAAGATCCATTGGGCAGAAGACTCTCAGAATTCCCTACGATAGGATACTCGAATAGCCTTTCACCCAATTGGTTTGTACGCGAAAGGGCATACGCCCTGAGCATGGTCAGACTGGAGTCAGAAGCCAGTGACTGACTACCTGTTCTCGCCGCTTCCTCGTCTTTTCCTTCCAACAAACATTGCTCAATGTGCATCCTATAATGGAACACATCATTATGGTTGCTTACCATCCCTACCAGCATGAACATCACGGACATCGTCAGCACATTGATCCACATCATACGAGAGAACAACCCCGTGGAATGGATGTCGGCCTCATAAGGCTGGAACTCCCTGCATGCCCAGACAAAAAAGCCATACAAGATGAGAAGCAACGGGAAAACGACCAACCAGGCACCAAAGGAAAAGTGAAGGTCTATGTCCGGACTGATATCCGTGATGATTGCCAAAATCAACAAGGATGGGAAATAGGTCATCGCATGGGTACGCTTGGATAACTTCGTTACAGCATAGACGCCAATCTGCAACAGATAAAGGACCGCCGTGATCAACACGGCTCCAATGGTACGGTTGTAATGTGTCTGCCCATCCGATAAGACATGCTGGGCAACGGCAAGGACATCTGCCTGATACTCATACAGGTAGAGAAAAGAAAAACACAGGAAGAGAATAGCACACATCACCCTCATGGTAATGGTGCTATTTTTACGATTGAATACAGAAGTCATTCTTTAATTTTTCCTCAAAACCAATGCTGAACGGGCTGGTAAATACAATTTCAGCCACTCTTTATGATCATTGACATACAATGGGTCATAGTTCGTCAAATGAGTCATCGTATCATCATTCAACCCATTACCACCAAATGCCTTGTTATCCGTATCCAAAACCACATCATAGCTTCCCGTCGGGACAAGAAAGCCATAATCCGTAAAGGAACGGGTCGGACTGAAATTAAAGGCAAAGATCAGGTTACCCCGCATGAAAGCGAGGACTTGGTCACTGTCATTATGCCAGATTTCCTGAACAGGGGTCTTATTGAAATTTCTCTCACTCTTCATGACTTTCAGCATCTCACGATCGAAATCACCTAAATAATGATAGTCTAGATCCTTATTATCCACTAAATTCCACTGCCTCCGTGCATACTTATAGCTCCAGCCATTTCCTTCACGTGGGAAATCTATCCATTCCGGATGCCCGAACTCATTCCCCATGAAGTTCAGATACCCACCATTGATTGCCCCGGCAGTTACCAAACGAATCATCTTATGCAGCGCAATCCCTCGATGGACGGCATCGTTCTCATCTCCTTTCTTAAAATGCCAATACATATCCGCATCAATCAGTCGGAAGATAATAGTCTTGTCACCAACTAATGCCTGGTCATGGCTCTCGCAGTATGAGATTGTCTTCTCATCTGCCCGCCGGTTTTTCACTTCCCAGAAGATACTGCTGGGCTTCCATCGCTCATCTGGCAGTTCCTTGATCGTCTTGATCCAAAAATCTGGGATGTTCATGGCCATGCGATAGTCAAAGCCATAACCTCCATCCTCAAACCTTGCAGCCAACCCTGGCATGCCACTCACCTCTTCGGCAATGGTGATCGCATGTGGGTTCAATTCATGGATCAGCTTGTTTGCCAAGGTCAGATAGCAGATCGCATTATCGTCCTCATGTCCATTGAAGTAATCACCATAATTGGTGAAAGCCTCACCTAATCCGTGACTGTAGTACAACATGGAAGTAACACCGTCGAAGCGGAACCCATCAAAGTGGAATTCCTCTAACCAATATTTGCAATTGGAAAGCAAGAAGTGAATAACATCATCCTTGCCATAATCAAAGCAAAGGCTATCCCACGCTGGATGCTCATGGCGATCGCCTGGATAGAAATACTGATTGGGATCACCCGCTAAATTACCCAATCCTTCCACCTCGTTTTTGACAGCATGAGAGTGGACAATGTCCATGATAACAGCAATGCCTTTCTGATGCGCCGTATCAATCAGATCCTTCAGTTCTTCAGGGGTCCCAAAGCGAGAAGAAGCGGCAAAGAAAGAACTGACATGGTAGCCGAAGCTCCCATAGTAAGGATGTTCCTGAATAGCCATGATTTGGATACAGTTATATCCATCTTTGACGATACGAGGCAACACATTCTCCTTGAACTCTGAATAGGTCCCTACTTTCTCTGCATCCTGTGCCATGCCTATGTGGCATTCGTAGATCAGCAATGGGTTCACATGAGGACGAAAAGATTTCTTTCTCCATTGGTAAGGCTCTGGATTCCATACCTGCGCAGAGAATATCTTTGTATTTTCATCCTGCACCACACGCTGGCACCACGCTGGTATCCTTTCTCCTTCCCCTCCGTTCCAATATACGTACATTTTATAGAGGTCGCCGTGTTTCATGGCTTTCTCCGGCAACTTCAACTCCCAATTGCCTGTGCCCTCAATACGCTTCGCTTTGTATTTGGGCGATTCTTTCCAGTCGTTGAAATCTCCTACAAGATAGATATCTGTTGCATTGGGTGCCCATTCGCGGAACACCCATCCCCGAGCTGTCTTATGCAAGCCGAAGTAATCATATCCAGATGCGAAGTCGCTTAGGCTCTGCTTGCCGTTTTTCGTCAACTGGGATAATTTCCAAAGTGCATGATCATGCCGACCACGGATGGCACCCTCATAGGGTTCCAGATAAGGATCGTCTTTCACGATACCCACATGCTGTGGAACTTTTGGCTTCGGAGCCGTCTTTACCACTTTCTTCGCAGATGTTTTGCTAACCCTTGCGGTCGTCTTTCTTGTAGCCATAGCCTTTTTCCTTTAAGCCTTCACTTTAAAAATTGCCTTGAAAAGTTCTCCTTCACCAATCAGTGGCGCATGCCCGTCCTGCGGGAAGAATATGGCAAACATCCCTTCATGGCATGTCACATAGCTCTGGGCTGACACCCCAGGGACAAGCCCCATGTCTGCTTGCTCATCAAAGGAGGATGCAGGAAGGTCAGCCAAAGGAGTATATCCATACGTCTCAACACCCTTGATTGGGACCTGGATATCGATCATCTGACGATGATATTCCAATGTGGCCTCCTCGCGTGTCCTTGCCGGGCGCTTTTGAACGTTCACGAATAAGTCATTGCCTTTTATATCGTGTCGTCCCGGCTCTAACTTACTCAGGTCATTAGCCTTGATAAAATCAGCGACATCCTTCAACAAAGGATTCAGGGAAGCATATTTTTCTAAGTTTTCAATTTTGTCAATTATCATATCGTATAGGAATTAAAATTAATCATTAAATCTCTTTCCTGATTCATAATGTCCTGTGGCGACCACCTTTCCCCATTTATCCTTCTCGATAAACTTTCCGTCGCGGACGCCATTAACATAAGAACCTTCAAAACGGGTACCATTTTTGTCCTCTTCGATGGCTGCCCCATTCCGCATGTCATTCTTGTAAGTTCCTTTGAACTTCTTACCATCAGGGTAATGGATAATCACTTCTCCAGACAGATGGCCATTAGCGAAATTACCCTCGATCACCTCACCGTTTTTCTTGGTCAATTTCCCATGCCCGTTCTGCTTGTCATTTTTCCATTCTCCTACATAGGTATCACCGTTCTTCCACCAGAAGGTACCTTGTCCATCCATGACACCTTCCTTGAACTGACCGGTATACTTATTTCCATTCACATATTTGAAGATGCCCATGCCCGTGCGTTCGCCCTGGACATAGTCGCCCTCATACACATCGCCATTGGCAAACTTATAGACGCCCTTCCCGTTTTGGATATCATCTATCCAGTCACCGGTATAAACATCCCCGTCTGCATAATGATTGGTTCCTTTGCCACAACGCTGGTTATTTGCCCACATGCCATCGTAGGTCGTGCCATCTCCCCAATCGAAGAAGCCCTTTCCCGACTTCTTGTCGTTCACCCAGTTTCCATTATAATAGGCGCCCGTAGAAAAGGTGTACTTCCCCTTTCCCTGCCGTTTGTCCTTCGACCAGTCACCTTCATACTTATCCCCATTGTAATAATACATAATACCATGGCCGTCCTGGTAATCCGTGTACCAAAGCCCTACATACTTATTATTATTAGAGAACCAAAAAGTGCCCCTTCCATGTTGCTGGTCCTGGAACCACTGTCCTTCATATTTCTCACCATCAGAAAACGTATAGGTGCCATACCCTTGACGCTTTCCTTTGACATATTCCCCCTCATAGGTATCGCCATTTGGATAGACAGCACTGCCCTTGCCTTGAGCTTTGCCATTGACCATCTCGCCTTTGTAATGACCTCCATCCTTCAGGATGCAGGTTCCTAAGGTGATTTTCTGTGCACATACCCCACTAGAAAACAGGATCAGGAAAAAAGAGAATATATAATATTTCACTGTGTTCACATTTAAATTCCAGCCCAAAAGTAGTGATTTTTTGTGATAAAACAAAATGTATTAGTAAAAATTAGTACCTTTGCTCCATCAAACAGATAAAATATGAAGTTTATAGGAATTATTCCGGCTCGTTATGCCTCTTCCCGATTCCCGGGAAAGCCCTTGGCGATCTTGGGAGGGAAGCCTGTCATCCAACGTGTGTACGAACAGGTTTCTTCTGTCTTAGATACCGTCTATGTCGCTACGGACGACCAACGTATCTTTGATCGTGTCCTTGCTTTCGGGGGAAAGGCGGTCATGACATCCCCGCATCATCAGAGTGGCACCGACCGCATTGAGGAAGCCATTCAGAAAATAGGTGGGGATGAGGATGTGGTCATCAACATCCAAGGTGACGAACCTTTTGTCCAACCTTCCCAGATCAGGACCGTGTGCAATTGCTTCCAGGACCCAAGCACACAGATTGCCACCTTAGGAAAGCCTTTCACTTCCATGGAGGCAGTAGAGAATCCTAACTCTCCCAAGATCGTGGTAGACAACAAGGGATTCGCCCTGTATTTCTCTCGCTCCATCATCCCCTTTGTCAGAGGGGTAGAAAAGTCAGAATGGCTTGCCCATTATCCTTTTCTCAAGCATCTCGGGATCTATGCCTACCGCAAAGAGGTGTTGGCGGAGATCACTAACCTTCCTCAATCCAGCCTCGAATTGGCTGAAAGCTTAGAGCAATTGAGATGGCTGCAAAACGGATATCGGATTAAGGTGGGCATCACAAACGAAGAGACTGTGGGCATTGACACGCCTGCCGATTTAGAGCGTGCAGAGAAATTTCTTCAAGACAGCATGGCGAGGAATCAGTCGAACTCCTGAACAAAGCCTTCCCCTGCTGCCATCTATGATTGCATTCACCTGATTTTATTCTAAGCATAAAAAAAGCTGACAAGGTTCCTTGTCAGCTTTTTATAAATAAGTATGAAGCATCAAAACTTATAGCCTAACGTAAGGAGCAACTGATGACGTTTGAAGTGGACATCACTTGCTGTTGGGATGTTCTCTGTCTGTGAGTCAGAGCCTTTATAGCTCATGAATGGTACAAAGGTTCCATTCTGTGTCGTATACTGGTATGCCAGGTCGACAAAGAACTGGTTGACTGTATAACCGAAACCGCAAGTAATACGATTGGTTGAATCCCAGTTCGTATAATCTGTTGAGGTAGCATAGGCAACACCAGGAGAAGGAACAGTGCCATCACGATAGGCATTTTTCTTGAACATCGGAGACAAGTAATTGTATCCCAATCGAATTGCAAACTCGGGCATAGGCTTGTACTCAAGTCCGAACTTCAACGTGGAAACACCTTTCAGATTTGCCTTGGTATCATCATTCATGTATTTGTCACTGCTGCTGGATGTATAGTACTCATCGTAATACCAATCATAAGAACCTCCGTCATTGATACGATTGTCAATATGGCTGTAGTCAGCATATTCATACGTTGCACCCAAAGCTAAGTAATCACCTACCGTGTGTCCCAGGCTGACGCCGAATTTCCAAGGAGTAAATACCTTAAAGTCGTAGGAAGAACTGTTACCCTTCTGGGCAGTAACACCCTCACCTTGCGTGCCCATTTGAATGTCATTATCACCATCAACGGTCAGGTCATAGAAGGTAGGCGTGCTGACATATAAACCGATTCGGAAGGGGGATTCCTCTATCGGACGGAAGATAGCGCCAAGCTTCAGGTCGAAACCATTACCTGTGATCTTCAGATTCTCATAGGATGTAGCAAAATAATTCTGCTCCAAGTCTTCGGTATACATACTGTTACTGCGGTAATGCACGTCATGGAATCCAAAGGTCAAGCCTAAGAATACACGGTTGTTGAGATTGCCACTGACATTAAAGTCATACTCACCGATGTAACCTTTCTGGTATTGTCCGAACAGATACTGTGTTCCATTCAGGTAATCCATCTGCTTGCCATCCGAGCTTTTCGCCATCAGTCCTTCATAATTGGCATCAACGCCATTCCAGATGATGTTGGCCTCATCCTTGCTCAAGGTCTGTGCATAAGAATATTTGGCTGCGGTATTCTTGTTTTGTGACGCATTGACCAAACTATTTGCACAAGAAAGGATCTGATCAAAGTTACGGCTTTTATGGTAATTGAAGCCAAAGTTCAGGTAGGAATTCCTTCCTGTGCGCTGAGACCACACGACTCCGATCTGGTCGAAGCTGAAATTGTTCTTGTTGCCGTCAAAGTTGATTTGTGTACCACCGTAGTTCACGTTTGTCTTGGCATCCTGTTGGAAGACACCGCCCCCAGAAATGGAAACCTGTCCCTTACGGAAGAGTCCGATACCAGCAGGGTTCGTACTGATGGTAGAAATATCAGCGCCTAACGCCTCCATGGCACCACCCATGCCGACATAACGGGCAGTACCATTCAAGTCATTGTCTATCAACTTTGTATCCTGATAGGTCTCTTGTGCAAGCCCTGGCACTGTCATAAGTGCCAAGGCTGCTAACATGAAATATTTAGTTTTCATGATCTTCACTATTTTATCATTCATTATCTGTTTTCAACACGCGCGATGAGGATTATCGATGACCACCACCGAAGCCTCCTCCACCACTAAAGCCACCA
>CAJLYG010000031.1 GCA_905210845.1 uncultured Prevotella sp. | reverse complement strand
AGTTTCTTTGAATAAGATACGCTGCACCTCGGGAATAAAAATAAAACAAGTTTTAGAAGATTTGATTATCAATCAAATCGTGTATTCCACTCGGTTTGCAGTTTCTTTGAATAAGATACGCTGCACCTCGGGAATAAAAATAAAACAAGTTTTAGAAGATTTGATTATCAATCAAATCGTGTATTCCACTCGGTTTGCAGTTTCTTTGAATAAGATACGCTGCACCTCGGGAATAAAAATAAAACAAGTTTTATTTTGTATTCCACTCGGTTTGCAGTATCTTTGCATCAGATAGGACAAGACCATGGAAAGAGAAACCCTAACAAATGAGGATTCACGATTTTTGTCACTCTTGAACGAAGGTGACAAAGAGGGATTCAATGCCTTATTCCATAAATACTATGAACCACTCTGCATCTATGCCTATCAGTTTGTGAGCTTTGAGGATGTCGAGGAGATTGTGCAAGATGTCCTTCTCTGGATCTGGCAGAATCGGGACACGCTCCTGATCAGAAACAGTCTGAAAGCATACCTCTACCGTTCCGTACACTTGCGATGCCTGACACGGATTGAGCAGAACTCCGCGAAAAAGCGTATCGAGGCGAGATACTGGCAGCAATATTCCTCACAGCCTTCGGAAATGCCCGATGACTATCAGGTTGATGAATTGTTGAACCGCATCCATGAAGCCATCAACCGGCTTCCCGACAAGTTCCGTGAGGCATTTGTCCTCCATCGCTTCCAGGACAGGAGTTATAAGGAGATTGCGGTGCAGTTGAATGTCTCCCCCAAGACCGTGGACTACCGCATCCAACAAGCCCTTAAGTTGCTACGTGAGGACTTAAAGGATTACTTCCCACTCCTTTTGCTCATCTGCCCTCTATAAGCCGTCTCACGGAAGAAGCCTTGGAGCATGTTACTGACAAAGACAATGCCGAACCCCACGCACACAACAGTAGGGAGGGATCCGGCATCGCCTGTCCTTTCTCCTCGGGAACCGAGAGGATCAATGACTGGAAAATCTATCTTAAGACATACCAGCGGCTCAGGTGATTATGGGGAGCGACGACCGTGAATTTATAGAACTTGGATTTCTCCAAGCGGTTCAGGTCCACCCAACAATAACCTTTCCCAGCTTCAGTCTTTCCCACTTCTATCCAAGTGTCTTTCCCTCCATCCTTGAAATGGTTCGTAGCTGACGCGTAAATGGTAACAGGCGCATTGGGATGATAAGATTCCCAAGAGAGCTTGACCTTATCCTCATAACGGAAAAGGCGCAAGTGATCAATGTCCACATCGCCAATGAAAGGGATTCCCTCCTGCTCCCATGCTACATTCGGATCGACATGGAACCCCATCCAGCGGCAAATGGTAGGGTTGATGTCCACCTGGGAAAGGTCAGCACTTTGGAAATGAGGATTCACATCCTTGACATTGGTCGTCAACCAGATATTGCGCTCGGTCTCCGATTGGCCGCCATGATCGTAGCCTAACAGGTCGCGCCCATGATCAGTCGTGATGATCACCATCCATTCTTCCCCATACTTCTTCTCCCGATACTGGACTGCCTCCCATATCTTCTGGAGTTGTCTGTCTTCACGAAGCAAGTAATCACGGTAGCAATCGCCAAAGCCATGGAGATGGGCGGCATCATCCGTATACCATAAATATACCCAACTCACATCCGGGGCCTTGTCCTTGATACATTGTGCAGCATGATGGCAAACCGTAGAATCGATGTCATAGATCTGCCTGTCCTCCGGTTTCTTCGGGAAGCGGATGGAGTCGAGGTCATAGCCATCATATACATAGTCGACCTTTAGATTCGCATTATCCGGATGACCTACGCCCACTAACTTCGTGACATTATCCGTCCAACTGGAGAATACTGCCGTGGAGACAGGAGAGGACTGTTCCTTTGCGATACGGAAGATATTCCAATAATGGTAGTTGGTCTGGATATTGGAATTCGATACCACATGATGCTTGTTCATCCATGTACCCGTCAGGATATTGGTATACCCGACAGCAGAGATGGTGATCGTCTGATTGGGCGTTCCAATCTCACCTCCACAATAAGCACGACCAAAGTTACCGCGTTGCGCGATATCGAAAATGGTCTTCGGGTGTACGTCTTGCAAGAAATGCTTTTCTACACCGTCGATGATCACATAAACAGCCTTTCGCTTGCCTGCAGACATCGGCAATGTCACAAGCAAGAGGCAGATAATCCATGTATATTTCAATGTTTTCATTGTATGATATTTGAATTTACAAAACTACAAGCAACACATTACAGGAAAATTGCGAATCAGTTACAAGTTTATCAAGCTTCTAAAAGCCTGAATGCCGAGATGGTTAGGGTCAAGGTCGCCCGCCTCATCCAAATAGCGGAGCGCATGACGCCGATCGCCTAATCCATAGAAGCCAAGGGCCAACATATACTTGCAATGGATCTCATTAGCAAGATTGAGATCGCCTTCCCAGATCTGAAGGTCAGGCAATGAAACGGCAAAGTAATCCATCACGACCTTTTCGAAGAGATGCTTCTTCCCATAGTTGGTCAGTCGATAGAAGCGTCCGTTCGCTTCCCCGTTCCTACCTAATTTCTGTAAGGCTAGTCCCTGATAGAAGATCTTATCAGGCTTTGCATCATTGTAATACATAGCAGCGGCCGGCTCTTGTGGACCTTTTGTGGCTTGCTCCCAGCATTCGCAAGCCTTGGCTTTATCCCCTTTGGCGTCATAGGCGCAACCTAAGAAATAATAAAAGTCATTTTCTTGTGCATTGACCAGTTTACCTTCTCCCAAATGATGCGGATATACGAGGCATTCCTTCAATAGCTGGATCGCCTGATCATATTCTTTCTCCTTCAAGGCTATCTTGGCAAGTTCCACACGGGAGAACTGGTATTGCCCGCTTACCTTTCCTTCTCCACCTTCCCAAGGATGGAACTGATGGCTGTCAAGCAAGTCCATTGCCTCCTTGTACGCCCCTGTCTGGTTGAGCAAGGTGATCTCTTCCAACAGCAAGTCATCACGCTGGGCTATCAAGTCAGGGTATTTCCGAAGAAAGGCCAGTCGCTCCTGATGAGACTTGCCCAATCGCTTGTACAACTGATCCAGTTCCATCAGGACACGGGCATCCGTGGTATTGAGGGAGAAAGCCCTCTCCATGCTCACTACGGCCTCCTCGGCACGATGCTCCTTATTATATTGCTCCAAAGCAAGGTTCCTCCATACCGTCGGGAACTGCGGGATGAGCGTTGATGCACGCAACCAGTAGGTACGTGCTACCTCATACTGACGTTTGTCATAGAACAGGCAACCTAAATAATAAGGAGCCATTCCATCATGAGGATTCGCTTCTATGGCTGCCTGAAGGGCAAGGATATCCTCCAAACGGTTCGGGAAGCAATAGGAAGAATCAGCTTGCTCCCCTTTGGCAAAAGCAGACTTCCTGCCAGCCCATCCCTGGCCATACCATGTCAACGGCGTGGTGGCACCCTCTCGGATGGCAAGGTCCCAGACCTGTAAGGCTTCTTCTTTACGCCCTGCTGCCATATAATCCAATGCCAACTCATCATAGTTGTTCGGCATGCCATGCATCAGCTCTGTCATGGATTGAAGTATAGAGCGATCATCTGTCAACAAATAGGCCTCAAAGAGGCAACCATAATTAAACCGGTTCATGGATATCGCCGATTTACATAAGGCATAAGCCTCCTCTTTTCTGTCTAAATAGCGGAGGGCGATGGCTTTCAGGGCTAATGCCTTATGGTTGTGCGCATTGCTGACCAAGCATTGGCTTACCTCGTCCAAGGCATCCTCCCATCGTCCTTGCAAAGCAGAAATCTGCGCACACTCGAAGAAGCCCGCATCTTGCCAAGCCTTATTCCATGTCGCCTTATAGAAACAGTCGTAAGCCTCATCGAAGCGATATTGGTATTTCAGAGCCAAGCCAAGATTATAGATCGGTTCCCCATCGTAAGGGTTCGGATTGCGCTTCATAAGCACCTTCACCGCAGTACGCAGATAAGGCTCAGCCTTGGCAAAGCGACCTTTCCGAATATACCACAGACCCAGGGCATTATTATTGCGGTAATCCATGGGGTCACGACGCAATGCTTCCTCATAATAATCCACAGGGTTATAGGTAGCATGGCGGTATTGCTCTAAATGAAGTCCCGTCAGGTAAAGCTGCTCCGTGGTCTTGATCTGGCTTGGCAATAAGGCTGCCTCTGCCGCATCAGGGATGGGGCGGATCTCATCCGGCTCCGCATGCCATGCCAACAAGGAAGTGCCCTTCATAGAGTAAATGCCTAAAGACAGTTCATCCCACTGGGAGCCTTTCACGTCGGCAGTCACATCCAAGATCTTCTCTGGTGAGATCTCTACCACCTGACGATCATATTCCTCCCCACGATCATTCTTGAGAATAACGCAGACCTGTTGCCGACTAGTAGCAAACACCTTGTAATGAGCCTTTCCATCCTCTGTGCATTCGATATTCATGATCAAGTCCTTGGAGGCATTCTTGACAACCCCAAGTTCCCGATACGGCATGAAATACTGCGTGAACCGCTTCTCCTCATAAGGCATCAGCCAGGAGAAATCAGGTTGGTTCTCCGTAAACACACCCGCCATCAACTCAATATAAGGTCCATCGGTATCTGTTAGGTTACGGTCCCAGGCACGTCCAAAATCACCGTTCCCCCATGTCCATTGCTTTTTCCCCGGAGAGACATGGTGATTGGCAACATGGAGCATTCCCCCATGGCTGTCATTCTCATATCCCCCCTCGAAATCAAACTTAGAGTTCACGGCCATGTACGATGTCGGTACCTTGATATTCTTATAGTTAGAGATATCGACTCCAGCGGAATAGTCCATTTTATAATAGGTACCCGTGGCAATAGGGAAACTGCAAACAGCCCGTTTGCCATGATCAAACACCGCATTCACGTCCTGTGGAAATACGCTTTGATAAGCGTCATTGACCGATACGGCAGGATTAGCCCACCAAAGAAAGGTCTGCGGGATATTCGTGCGGTTATAAAGAACGCCTTTAATCTCTAAATAAGCATGCCCAGGGCGTAAGGTAAAGCCCGCCATTCCCTCTTGATGGAACATCCTCTCTATCTCGTTCACCCACACGGTAACGGAACCATCAGCATGTTCCTCAATCGTGCTGTCGATGGGAAGGAATGTGCTGGGTCGGTGATGTTGTGGCCAATTGAACTCAATCCCCCCGCTGATCCAAGGCCCTGTCAGCCCCACCAAAGCAGGCTTGATCACATGGTTATAATAGACAAAATCCCGTTTCTTGATCTTATCATAAGCACGCTGCACCCTTCCCCCTAACTCAGGCAAGATCATCACCTTGATGTATTCATTCTCAAGCCATACAGCATGCCATTCCCTGTCAACAGGATGATTGCCAATCGACTCAATGACCGGATAAGGATAGACCACGCCACTGGATCCTTGATAAACACGTTTTTCCAAGAAGATAGGATTCTTCTCAGCCTCTCCGATCTCATAAGTAGGAATGACTACTGTTTCTCTCCATGCTTTTATCATTCTCTTTATATTTTAATAAGTTCTTTTTCAATTTCCTCAAGTGACTCCCCCTTTGTCTCCGGCAACATCGTCGTCATAAAGATGAACCCTGCAAGACATACCGCACTATAAATCCAGAAAGTGCCATAGCTCCCAAGAGCCTGGTTCAGCAAGGGAAACGTATAGGTTAAGGTAGAACTGCCCACCCACAAGGCAAAGGTACTGGTTGCCACAGCGATGGCACGCACCTTATTCGGGAATATCTCCGCAAGCAAGACCCAGGTAACCGGACCGAGTGTCATCGCGTAGCAGGCAATGGCTGCCACGACAAGGACAATCATGAAGAACCCAGACACATGGAAATAATAGCAAGTGCCGAGGGTCAAGTAAATCAAGCAGAGTCCCCCAGCCCCTAATTTCATCATTGCCTTCCTGCCCCAACGGTCGACAACAAAGAGAGCCACAATGGTAAAGAGGACATTTGCAATCCCAGTCACCACAATATTAAAGAGGACATCCCCGATCTGATAGCCTGCAGACTGGAAGATCTCCTGTGCATAGTTGAAGATCACATTCGTCCCACACCATTGCTGGAAGAAGGCAATCACCACGCCAATGACCAGCACCTTACGGTAAGGACGGCTGAACAACAACCTGAGTCCGCCCTGGTCAGCCGCTGCTGCATGCGTCTTATGAATGGCTTCCAATTCCTGCTGTGCATACATGCTTCCTCCTATCTTCGACAAGACAGCGATCGCCGTGGCATCCTTGCCTTTCAAGGCAAGCCATCGAGGGCTCTCCGGGATCAAGCAAGCCAAGATAAAGAAGACGGTCGCAGGAAAGGCCGCAGCCCAAAACATCCACCTCCATGCCATCTGTCCATTCCAGGAAGCGGCAATCTGTGTCGCCGTATAGGATGAAGGGATATCATCTGCAATCAACCAATTCGTAATCTGTGCTGCTAAAATGCCCAATACAATCATGAGTTGGTTCAATGAAACCAGCTTGCCACGGACTGATGTCGGTGCCATCTCGGCAATATACATCGGTGAAAGGCCAGAAGCGATGCCAATGCCTATACCGCCAAAGAAACGCGCAATCAAGAAGACCGAAAAGGAATGAGCAGCCCCCGTTGCCAACGCAGAAAAGAAAAATACGGCAGCTGATACGATCAGCAGTTTCTTCCGCCCGATACGATCAGCCAAAGACCCACAGACCATTGCGCCCACCAAGCAACCGATCAATGCCATTGTCATGGCAAGTCCTTGCATCGAGGGCTGGCTGGAGATGTCAAAATACAATTCGTAAAAAGGCTTCGCCCCACCAATGACGACCCAGTCGTACCCAAACAAGAGTCCACCCATGGCAGAAACGAGGCAGATAAAATACACAAATCCCTTATTAAACGTTCTCATGACTGTATGTTTTTAGATTTTCCGGTGGCAAAGATACAGATAAGAATGCAAAATGGAAATAGATAAATGGATAAGAAAAGATGGACAAAATTCCTATATCTCAGAAATAATCCTTATCTTTGCTGCTGAAAAAGAAGAACAGAGGAAAGTCTATGAGCCTGAAAATCAACGAAGGATTCCCTGGAGAACGCTCTATTGTCCTACCTAAAATGATCAGGGAGATAGAACGAAAAGATCCTGTCCTGAGCCAACTCTATATCACAGATATAGGCTATTATCCCCATGCAGCTTACCATTACAGGGAAAGGACAGAGCCTATTGACCAGTATGTCCTGATTTATTGCATCAAAGGATCCGGACAATACCGTGTGGGTTCCCATAGCTGGCAGGTAAAAAGGAATCAATATTTCATCCTTCCAGCCGGTCAGTCTCATGCTTACGGGTCAGATAACGAAGACCCATGGACGATCTATTGGGTACACTTCAGTGGGAAAATGGCACCTTATTATGCCGCTCAAACGGAAGGTCCAAAGGACATCACGCCTACATTGGACTCCAGGATAACCTCACGCAACGAGATATTCGAAGACATCTTTCTATCCTTATCCGATGGATACTCCATTGACAACCTCAGGTACAGCAGTTCCTTGCTCTTTGGATACCTGTCCTCCTTCCGGTATTTACATCTTTATCGTAAATACCGCCAGCCGATTGACAGAGTGGAGAGCAACGATATCATCAAGGTTGCCATCAACTATATGCATGAGAATATAGAAAAGCCCCTTTCCTTAAAGGAGATCAGTGAGTTTACCGGCTATTCCCCTTCCCGATTCTCGGCTATTTTCAAGAGCAAGACCGGTCATAGCACCGTGAACTATTTCAACCAACTCAAGGTAAACAAGGCATGTGAATTACTTGAAACGACCAATATGAAGATCAATCAGATATGCAGCAAGGTAGGCATTGATGACAATTATTATTTCTCACGCCTGTTTACAAAAGTCGTTGGCATATCGCCTAAGCAATACAGAAACAATCTATCTCATCATTCATTCCGAATGACCAGATAGATTGTCAGGATGAAAGCCGAGGCGAGAACCTCAACCTTCTTAGCGGATTTCCAATTTCAATACTTGGATGGAAGTATCTTGGAATAGCCCTTCAGGAAGAGACAGACAAACAGCATTGCCATATTGAGAATAGGAAATGGGCTGTCCTGTTTCCAAGACTTGACAGCTTCCTGTTACCGTCACAGGAATCGTAAGTTGCTCCATTGCCTTGGTGAGGAAGATATACAACAGATGCTTCCCACCCTCAGTCTTTTGAGAAAGGTAGACACCATCGGGCACTTGAACCTTGATCGGAGAAGTCCCATAGATTGCTTCACCATTGGCCGACATCCAAGCTCCCATCTCACGCAGTCGTCTCACAGCAGGCACTGGGATCGTACCGTCAGCCATTGGACCAATATTCAACAGGTAATTACCACCTTTTGATGTATTGCTGACCAAATAAGTCAGCATCTGCTTCGTAGACTTCCAGTTAAAATCCTTGGCATGGTATCCCCATGAATGCTGCATGGTTGCGGGAGTCTGCCAGGGACGGTCTTGCAAAGATGCGGGATATTCATTGTCCATCATCTCCAAGAAGTCAATATCATCACCCGGATTTGTATAACAGATACGACCATTGATGAGACATTTCTTACTATAAGTACGCACCAATCGGATCAGCTCATCACGACGCTGAGGGGTAAGTAAGGTACCTTCCTCTCCCCAAGTATCAAACCACAGCAGGTCCGGATCATAGTTTACCAACAATTCCTTGACCTGAGGCAAGCTCTTTTCTTCCCAGTATTTCTGATATTCCTCATCTGTAGGCTGCTTTTCCCATAAAGGCTTAGCGCCTCCAGCATGCTCCCAATCCTCCCAATGAGAATAGTAGAATCCGTATTTCAACCCATATTTCTTGCAAGCCTTGACCAATGGAGCCAACAAGTCCTTCTTTCCAGGAGTCAATTCCACGTCAAAATGAGAAACCTTCGAGTCCCATAAGGCAAAACCATCATGATGCTTTGCCGTGATCACCAAGTATTTCATCCCTGCTTCCTTGGCAAGGCGCACCCATTCATCAGGATTATAATGAGGTGTGGAAAACTCGCGGACTTTTCCCCGATAGACCTCATCAGGAATCTCCAAACGCTTTTCGCCCCATTCTGCATACCAACTCTTCCCATTAGGAAGAGAGGCATCAGGAAGCGTATGCCCATTATAACTACCTGCGAAGATCGAATACAGCCCCCAATGGATAAACATTCCGAACTTTGCCTCACGGAACCACTGAGACTGGGCGGGATCAAGCTTCAATGAAACTTCTTTCTGTGCCATGGATGGCAACAAACTGCAACAAACTGCGATTGCTAAAAATAGTTTTTTCATGTTCATTTAAGTTAAGTGCATGGTCTCATTTCGTGTAGAGACCATGCATTTTATTTATTTCAGTTTCCAAGTTACGCCGTCCTTTGTGTCTTTGACTTCGAAGCCTGCGTTAGCAAGCGCATCACGGATTTGGTCGCTGGTTGCCCAATCCTTAGCTGCTTTTGCCTTGGCGCGAAGGGCAAGGACCATATCCACAACCTTACCATAAGCCTTTTCACGCTTTTCAAGCTGAGATCCCTTCTCATCCTTAAGTCCAAGAATATCAAAGCTAAAGAGATTCATCGTATCCGTAAGCTCTTTCAAGTCATCTGCAGATACCTGGGCCTTATGGTCGAGAATGGCATTGATGACATGACAAGCCTCGAAAAGATAACTGATCACCAAAGGTGTTTGCAAGTCATCGTTCATTGCATCATAGCAACGCTGGCGTAATTCATGAATGAATTTCCCCGTTGCCTCGTCGCTGGTACTGGATACAGGAACACGATTTAAGTCACGGATGCCATTCATCAAACGATCTAAGCCTTTCTCACTTGCCTGCAATGCCTCATTGGAGAAGTCGACTGTGCCCCGATAATGGGCTGAAAGAGTAAAGAATCGGATTGTCATCGGACTATAAGCCTGCTCCAATAGAGGATGAGTACCTTTAAACAGCTGTTCAAGGGTAATGAAATTACCCAAGCTTTTTGCCATTTTCTGTCCATTGATCGTCAACATATTATTATGCATCCAGTAATGAACCATCTGGTCACCTTGTGAAGCCACTGCCTGTGCAATCTCACACTCATGGTGTGGGAAAATCAGGTCCATCCCTCCACCATGGATATCAAAATGATTCCCGAGATACTTACGCCCCATGGCCGTGCACTCGCAGTGCCATCCAGGAAAACCATCGCTCCAAGGACTTGGCCAACGCATGATATGCTCTGGGGTTGCTTTCTTCCATAATGCAAAATCCACCTGGTTTTTCTTTTCTCCCACTCCATTTAGCTCACGACTATTATTGATCATGTCGTTCAGGTTACGACCAGAGAGAATGCCATAGCGATGGTCCTGGTTATACTTTTCCACATTGAAATAGACACTGCCATGACTCTCATAGGCATAGCCATGGGCGAGGATTTCCTTCACCAATTGCTCCTGCTCAATGATATGCCCTGAGGCATGAGGCTCAATGCTGGGAGGCAGGACATTCAGCGCCCGCATGGCATCATGGTAACGGTTCTCATAATATTGGGCAACCTCCATAGGTTCCAATTGCTCCAAGCGAGCCTTCTTTTCTATTTTGTCATCACCCTCATCAGCATCATGCTCTAAATGCCCCACATCCGTGATATTACGAACATAGCGTACCTTATAGCCCAAATGCTGCAGATATCTAAAAAGAATATCAAAGGTAATGGCAGGACGGGCGTGACCGAGATGAGGATCCCCATAGACAGTAGGGCCACAGACATACATTCCCACATGAGGAGCATTCAGTGGCTTGAACAATTCTTTCCTACGCGTCAGCGTATTGTATATCAATAAATTCTGTTCCATATGATTATTAATTATCATCGTTCTCTTGAAGAATATGCCTGATCATAGGCTTTTTGCTTTGCAAACTTACATAAAATTTTCGAATTCCGCATCAGTTAAGATAAAAAAGGAATAAATTTCCTGTCAACATGAGGAAAGATCATGGTGCAAACTTCGTTCGATACGAAAAATTTATGTACCTTTGCCGGCATTAAGATTATAATCACATGCAAGCAATCATCAATCATCTGACGGACAATGATGCCTATACATTCAGTTGTCAGTACTATGTATTACAGAAATACCCCCGTGCAGAGGTAGAATACACCTTCTTCGACCGTAACAGGACTATCTATCCCAAAGGATTTGCGGCATTGGTAGAAGAGCAGATTGGTATGATGCCCCGTGTCATGATCACGGAACAGGAAATCGCATTCATGCACAGGAGAATGTACTATTTGCCGGAATGGTACTTCACCTTCTTACGTGGCTATCGGTTCAATCCACATGAAGTGACCGTCTCACAGGACGAAGAAGGACATTTGGACATTGTCGTCCGGGGAAAATGGTATTCTACGATCATGTGGGAAATGCCGATCCTAAGCATTGTATCGGAATTGATGCATACGCTACGCGGTGATATAGAGCATTACGACCCTGAGAAAGAAAGATTGCGTACCATAGAAAAAACCCAAGAGATCCTCAAGAATGGGATTGTCTTAGGGGATATGGGCACACGCAGGCGTCTCTCTTTCGATCATCAGGACATGGTCATACGGACGATGAAGGAAGTATATGAAAAAGGTGGTTACACAGATGACGAAGGGTTCCATCCTTGGACTGGCAAATTCACAGGTACCAGCAATGTCTATCTTGCCATGAAATACGACTTGATTGCCATAGGCACGATGAGTCATCAGCTGATAGAGTTTGAGGAAAACATCAGTGGTGTATATGAATGTAACTTCAATGTGATGAAGAAGTTCAGTGATGTCTATGACGGGGACAATGGCATTTATCTCTATGATTGCTTCGGAGATAAGGTGTTTTTCAGCAATCTGTCAAAACGCATGGCCATGATGTTCGTCGGCCTACGTGTCGACAGTGGCGATGAAAAGGAGCAGACAGAAAAGATTATTGAGAAATACAAAAGTCTGGGTATAGACCCTGCTACAAAACAAGTAGTCTACAGCAATGCCTTGGACATTAAGAAATGTATTGCCATCCATCAATATGTCAAAGGTCGTGTCCAGGATTCCTATGGCGTAGGTACATTCCTCACTTGTGATGTAGAGCATGTAGAACCTATGAATATCGTCTTGAAGTTGACAAAGAGCAGGATAACCGAGAAACGTGAATGGCATGACTGCGTGAAACTATCCTGTGATAAAGGCAAGACGCTCGGTAATCCTGAGAAGTGTAATTACCTGATTAAATTATTAGATGCTTAATCCTATACGGTCATGCATAAGCTACGCACCATAGAGATGAACCGCCTCTCCGTGGAGGAATTCAAGGAAGCACGCAAGTTGCCTCTTATCGTTGTGTTAGACGATGTCAGGTCGCTGTATAATGTAGGATCCGTGTTCCGCTCCTGCGATGCCTTTCGCATAGAGGGCATCTATCTCTGTGGGATCACCGCCTGTCCTCCCCACCCTGAAATCCACAAGACCGCGTTGGGAGGAGAGGATTCCGTTGATTGGCAATATTTCCCACATACACAAGACGCTGTAACCGATCTCAAGAGAAAAGGTTACTATATCTATTCTATCGAGCAGGTGGAAGGATCAACCAAGCTCCAGAACCTGAAAGTTGACCCACAAAGGAAATATGCTGTCATCTTCGGGAATGAAGTAAAAGGGGTCAGGCAGGAAGTTGTCGACAGCAGTGATGGTTGTCTTGAAATCCCACAGTTTGGCACCAAGCACTCCCTCAATGTATCTGTGACGGCAGGAATTGTCGTATGGGAATTTGCCCGGCAGCTGATCCTACAATAACCTTGTTCTTTATGATGCAGGGATCACGGTATCATCCCTATTTTTGATCCTTTACCTGATATGCCAAGGCATACGCCCGTATTTGCTTGATCATGGCAAGCAGACCATTGGAACGTGTGGGTGACAAATGCTCCTTCAGTCCGATCTTGTCAATGAAATAAAGGTCGGCATCCAAAATTTCAGAAGGGGTATGCCCACTCAACACACGAATGAGCAGGGCGATAATGCCTTTCACGATCAAAGCATCACTCTCTGCTGAGAAGACAAGTTTCCCATCCTGATCGTCACATTGCAACCATACACGGCTCTGACAGCCATCAATCAGATTTTGGTCGGTCTTGTATTTCTCATCCAAAGGCTGTAAATCATTACCCAAGTCGATAAGCATCTGATATTTATCCATCCAATCTGTGAAGTCCTCGAATTCTGCGATGACCTCATCCTGTGCTTCATTGATTGTCATATTCTAATCCTCACTATTTACTTTTACCAATTTAAATATCTTGTCATTTGGGCGAACCTTTCCGGGAACAGGTATCGATACCCGTTGCTTTTGTCTGGCAATATCCACAGGCTGAAGGTCGTATCGGATTTCTTCCGCATTGAGATACATCACGCCAGTAGTAGGACCTGTAATTAACAAACGGTCGCCCACTTTGAAGTCTGTAGCCTCAACTGCTACCTCTGCAACGCTCAATTTACTAAAATATTTCCTGATTTTGCCGACGAGTACTTTTTTCTCCGTTGCCACAGAACCATAATGCTTATTCCATTCCCCCATGGTCTGTCCCTGATAATAGCCATCCCAGAAGCCACGATTGAAAACAGCAGACAGCCGTTCATCCCATTGATCTTTTTTCTCTTCTGAGAAAGTTCCGTCCAATACGCTCGTAATTGCCTCTTTATAACAGGAAACGACAGTATAAACATACTCAGGCCCACGGGCACGCCCTTCTATTTTAAAGACCCTTACGCCAGATTCCATCATCTTGTCAATGAACCGGATCGTCTTCAGGTCCTTGGGGCTCATAATATACTTATTGTCAATCTCAAGTTGGTTGCCTGTCTCGTTGTCCGTCACTGTATAGGAACGACGACAAATCTGCATGCATTCCCCACGGTTGGCGGAACGATTGGCAGCATGCAGGCTCATATAACATTTCCCACTGACTGCCATACAAAGAGCCCCATGACAGAACATCTCTATACGGATCAGTTCCCCTTTCGGCCCTCGCACATCCTGCTCAACAATCTGGTGATAGATTTCTGCTACCTGGCTCATATTCAACTCCCTTGCCAAGACAACAACATCAGCAAACTGAGCATAGAATTTCAAAGCCTCAATATTCGAGATATTCAACTGGGTGGAAAGATGCACCTCCACACCCTTCTCGCGACAATAAGTCATGACTGCGACATCACAGGCAATAACAGCGGTGATCATCGCCTCCTTAGCTGCATCGATAATCTGATGCATGACCGGAATATCCTCACCATAAATAATTGTATTTACGGTCAGATAAGTCTTGATTCCATGCGCGTTACAGGTAGCTGCGATCTCACGTAGGTCCTCAATGTTAAAATGATTAGCTGAGTGGGAGCGCATATTCAACTGACCAATACCGAAATATACGGAATCAGCACCTGCCTGAATAGCAGCGGCAAGAGACTCCCGCGAGCCCACTGGGGCCATGACCTCAAAATCAGATAATTTCTCTTTCATGTGTGCAAAGTTACGAATTAATTAATAATTGTTCCTTGATAAGGGGAATTATTTGTATTTTTGCATCGAAAATGAAGAAAGGCCTCCTACTATTATCGATCTGCGTGCCGGTTCTTTTCTCTTGCAACCGCCCCCAAAGGAAAGTCTCTCATCGGCCTGATTTTGTAACAGAAGTCATGATCAAGACCACACCGGTGAAAGACCAGGGTACGAGTGCCCTATGCTGGGCGTATGCCATGTTGGCAACCATCGAGAGTGAACATCTGATGATGGGAGATTCCGTCAACCTGTCTACGGACTATATAGCGCGTGTTTTGCTGGAAGAACAAGCCATGAACTATTATCTGTCCCAAGGACATCATCCCATGAGCCTACGGGGAACGATGCCTATGCTCATCCATTTCTTGGAACAATATGGAGAGATGCCATTCGACTCCTATAGCGGAAAAGGAAGCACCAACTACACTGTCATCAGTAGGAAATTAGAGAAAGCAGCCCTCACTTCCACGTCCCTTCAATCATTGAGGACCAAGACTCAAGATATCCTGGATCATGAAATTGGTTATCTTCCCCGATTTATTTTCATGCTTGGAGCTGAATACACCCCATTGGAATTTGCCCATAGTGTCTGTCATCCTCAGGAGTATATCGCCCTAACAAGTTTCACGCATCATCCTTTTTGGGATCGTTTTGCCCTGGAAATACCAGACAACAAGTTCCATGACACTTTTCTCAATATACCTCTGGATACCCTCATGAGCACCATAGACAAAGCTCTGAGAAAGGGACATCCCGTTTGCTGGGAAGGAGACATTAGCGAGCCAGGTTTCTCCTTTGAGAAAGGCATAGCCCTTCTTGATATCCCTGATTGCAGTCAGCAAGAACGACAGGAAGAATTCGACCACTTTGCTACTACTGATGACCATTGCATGGAACTCATCGGCATCGCACATAACCGGGAAGGGAGGAAATTTTACATTGCTAAAAATTCTTGGGGAACGAGCAATCCCTATCATGGCATGATGTATCTCAGTGATGACTACGTACGCATGAAAACGATTGCCATCATGGTGAGTAGGACTTGCACGACATCGTTAGAAATGAAACTAACAAAATATAGACATGATAAAAATCGTCCTATTGGATTTTGATGGCACTATTGCCAATACAGCACCTCTCATTATTA
Organism: uncultured Prevotella sp.; assembly: GCA_905210845.1. Taxonomy (GTDB): domain Bacteria; phylum Bacteroidota; class Bacteroidia; order Bacteroidales; family Bacteroidaceae; genus Prevotella. The sequence goes on along the minus strand of CAJLYG010000031.1, from coordinate 5,202 downwards.
AGACCATGAGAGAGACCCTTCATGTGTTAGGTCTGGAAAGTCGCACACCTGAACAATGTTCGTCAATGATTGGATTACCACTCAAGGAGACTTTCACGAAGCTGATCCCCATGAGTGATGAGATGGGTGACCGCTGTGCGGAAACATACCGTAGACTATTCGACAAGAATAATACTCCTGATGCTACAGTTCTCTTTCCTGGAGTCAAAGAAACATTGCAACAATTGCACAAACAAGGAATGATGCTAACTATCGCCACCAGCAGGGGAAGCGATACGTTAATCACATTTCTCAACGACTTTGGCCTTCGCCCCTATATATCTCTCATCATGAGTGCAGACACGGTTACTCACGCCAAGCCTCATCCAGAGCCTGTGCTGACTACCCTTCGCCAGACAGGTTTTAAGAAAGATGAAGCATTGGTCGTAGGAGACACGTCCTTCGACATCCTCATGGGAAAGAGAGCTGGCGTCCACACTTGTGGGGTCACTTATGGCAATGGAACTAAAAAACAGCTGATTGACAGTGGTGCAGAACATATCATTAATAGATTTTCATCGCTGTTAACGATAATTGGTTAAAATAAGTCAAATATACAGCAAAAAAGTATTATATCTTTTCTATATTATTCATTATCTTTGCAAACGGATAATGATAAATAGTAGACAATATAATACTACTGTACATTGTTAGCGTTAAGCAAAAGATGATTAAAATTAAAGATGATTAAAAGGTTTTTCTTGATGGATTGAATTTAAGACCAATTACCCGTGACGGAGCAATTGGTCTTTTTTGGTTTGAAATTGAAAAAGTCCCACGACGGTTATGCTCGAACTGCTTGTCAAGGGGATAGGAAGCCAGAAAAAGCTGAATGACTGTCTATTGTGTCGAAAGTCCCATCGCTCCATCCCTCTGAATAGAAAATAGCCGTATGCCTTGCCGGATAAAAATCACTCCAATAAGTATATTTTGTTGGACTTTCTCTTGTTAAATTCCTTCTTTCTTACTATCTCTGCGCCAGAAGTTTAATATAGTAGACTATGGATTTGATGCAGGCAATGAAATCGCGACGCAAAACGTTGGGCATATCCCAACAGGATTTGGCGGAGATAGCAGAGGTGAGTCTCGCTACAGTGAAAGATATAGAGCGTGGGCATGGTAATCCCTCACTAAGAACCGTACAGAAGATTCTTGAGGTCCTTGGCATGGAGATTAACTATCAAGTCAGAAAGGTGGTACAATGAATCAAGTAATGAACGATGCGAAAACTGGATGTATACTTTAATAACAATAAAGCGGGTGAGCTGACCGAGCAGGTACCAGGTCGTGACTATACTTTTAGTTACGACGATAACTATTTGCACTCAGACGGCTATTCCATTTCTGCTACTCTGCCCAAGCGCAAGGAGCCTTACCGGTCAGAGCATTTATTTCCTTTCTTCTCCAACTTACTGCCGGAGGGGGCGAACAGAAAGGTGATATGCCGTGCTTTGAGAATAGATGAGAAAGACTTGATGGGGGGCTGTCGCCAAACATCGAGAAAAGTGATGTCTATGATCGGACGGGCCATCCCTGTCGAACCGACTTTGAACGCTTCGGTACGCAAATAGGAATTGCAAGTCGTCGCATTAATAAGATACTTGACAAATATATGTCGATACCGGAGAAGACGGAGTTCTTGGTAAGTGACAGTTTTCTTAACGACAAGATGAAACGAACATACCTGAGAATTGTCGACGAAAGGGTTAGAAGATTCATACGACAGTCTGAGTGAATTGTACACAAAACTGACGGTCGTGATAGTGTTAGTCTGTGAGTAACCCCATCGCGTTGTCTAACGGATGGTGACCGAAATAGGATAAGGAAGAACTTGTGGGTGAAAAAACAGGGGAAGCATGGTCAGTCTTTCAATTAAAATATGTAACTTTGCAGAGTTCCTAATCCCCTGAAGGAATATAGACTTGCTCAGAGCCAAATCATTGAAACTATTCTTGAAGTGGGAGGGTTGAACAGCAATACTTAAATCATAAAGCAAATGAAACAGTCCATGTCCTATCAACAGCTAAAGACACTATTACTGGGAACAGTATTATGGTCGTCTTCTATGATGGCTTTGTCGCAGGTGGACAACCATGTGACGCAGTATGTTAATCCTTTTATAGGGACAGGTGCCGTTGACGAAGAAAGCCTCTCTGGGTCGACACATCCCGATGCCTCTTTGCCTTTCGGACTTGTGCAGCTTGGTCCAGATGTAATGGATGCTCCCAACGGTTGGCACCCATCAGGCTATGATTACCAGGCAAATAGAATTTATGGCTTTTCCCATACGCATTTAAGTGGTACGGGCTGTGCAAGCCTGTGCGATATTCTTGTTATGCCCGTAACACGGTCTTTGCAAGATGTAACAAAGTCTTTTGATTACAGCTCTTCTTTTTCCCATAAGAACGAAAAGGCTTCTGTCGGTTATTATCAAGTAAAGTTGTTGGATGATGGGATAAACGCGGAGATGACAGCAACGATGCGTACTGGAATGCATCGTTATATTTTCCCCAAGAACAAGGCAAATGTATTGGTTTTTGACTTATTCCATTCTGTTGATAAAGAAAAGGACAGACACCGTATATTCGATGCTGGCCTTCGCCTGATTAATGATACGACACTTGTCGGGTTTAGAATTATGGATGACTGGCAGAGAATCAGGAAGGTTTACTTCTATGCGACTTTCAATCGTCCTGTAGTCCATAATGTTTTCATGCGTTCTAATCAATGCTTTTTTGATGGTGATCAAGCAAATGGGAAAGCCGTGCGATGTGGCTTACAGTTTGAAAACAGCGACAAGCCTTTGTTGGTGAAGGTCGCCATCTCTGCCAATAGCATTGAAGGGGCAAAGGGGAATATGGCAGAAAATCCAGGATGGGACTTTGACCGTGTTCATCAACAAGCTGTTGACGCCTGGGAGAAAGAGATGAGCAATGTGCGTGTAGAGGGTACTTATGACCAGAAATGCATTTTCTACACGGGATTATACCATGCCTACTTACAGCCTAATATAATTTCTGACTTAAATGGGGACTATATGCGTACAGACTATGTCTGCGGCAAACTTCCCAAAGGGGAAGACGGACATTATAGCACCTTCTCTTTATGGGATACTTTCCGCGCGTGTCATCCCATGTACACGATTTTAAATCCCAAACGTGTCCCAAGCATGGTTGCCTCTATGCTTCGACAATATGACACTTATGGCTATCTACCTATTTGGCAACTGTGGGGAACGGAAAATTATTGCATGATCGGCAATCACGCCATTCCTGTATTAGTGGATGCCGCTTTGAAACATATTCCAGGAGTAGATATCAATAAGGTGTATGAAGCTGTCAAGGGTTCATCGATGCGTGAGCACCTGAACTCTCCATTCAAAATTTGGGAGAAGTATGGGTATATGCCAGAGAATCTCCAGACACAGTCTGTCTCCATCACACTTGAAATGGCTTATAATGATGCTTGCGTTGCACGTTTGGCAGGATATTTAGGAAAGAAAGAAGATGAGGAACATTTCAATCGCCGTGCACATTTCTATCGTAACTTATTTGATAAATCCTCAGGCTTCTTCCGCGCAAAGGATGACAAAGGCAATTGGATAGAGCCGTTCAATCCTCTTACCTATGGTGGGAATGGAGGCAATCCCTATACAGAAGGCAATGCTTGGCAATACTTGTGGTTTGTGCCACAGGATATCCCAGACTTTATTAATTTGTTTGGAGGACAAAAGGCTTTTGGCAAGAAGCTTGATACTTTCTTTACGTTAACCTCGGACAATAAAGAGAAAAATGGAAATGCCAGCGGATTTATCGGGCAATATGCCCATGGGAATGAGCCAAGTCATCACTGCGCTTACCTCTATGACTACATCAACCGGCCTGAGCGTGCTGCATATTATGCAAACAAGGTGATGCGGGAGCAATACAAGAACTCGGTAGATGGATACTCAGGGAATGAGGATTGCGGTCAGATGTCGTCATGGTATATATTGAGTAGCATGGGATTTTATCCAACAGATCCCGCTTCTGGGCGTTTTGACTTCGGCTCGCCCCAGTTCAAGCGTGTGGAGATTAGTCTTCCTACTGGAAAGAAGTTTATTATAACCTCCGACAGGAAAGGTGATGATGATTATATCATCAAGTCAATAAGACTGAATGGGAAAGTACTCCGTCAGCACTACATTACTTATAAGCAGATTATGGATGGCGGAACTTTGGAGTATAAGATGACAAAGAAATAATCATAGAAGATAGCAAATCTAAACCGCTGGGTGGATTAATCTCCACCTGGCGGTTTTGCTGTATGCTCAGCATGAGCATTATCTAATGTTTCTTCAAAACGATGAGCTTGAACTATTTTATACTACACAGTGATTTTTTTGTGAATAGGTTGACAGGTTGTCAAAACCCAGTGTTTATCGGGCTTGCAACCTGTTTTGAGGTTGTCAAAGGTTGTCAAAGGTTGACAAGAAAAGCACATCTTTCACTAAATTCTCTCGAGAATTTATTGTACCACTTCATCTTTTGCTTTGCAAAACATCCACGATTGGTTCAAATTCTCGAGAGAATTTTGTATGATAGGTTCTCTTTTATTCATATACTGATCATGATATGGATTGAAATTCATGTCTCATTAACCTTGATCAAGGCATTGGCAATCATTGCGGTTATCCCGCCAGTCGAGATCCCCGATGAGAAAATGGAGTGGATGAGCTGCGGCATTTTGTCAAGAATGCCAGGGACAAGTTCCACGCTCATGCCCATAGCAAAACTGATGGCCATTACCAGCACCGCCTTTCGGTTGATGTCCGTGGCTGCTATGATCCTGATGCCCGATGCCGCCACGGTTCCGAACATCAGAAGCGTGGCACCACCAAGTACGCAGTCGGGGATGAGGGAGAAGAACTGTCCAACAACGGGAAAGAGTCCAAGGAGGAATAACGCGCTGGCGGTGAAATAGCCCACCTCGCCGGCCTGTAAGGCGTCCGTCGGCTCGTTGCCGATGGGCTTGAGGTAGCCGCACTCCAGAATGGTGTACTCCGCACCGGTGGCCATCATGCGAATGGTCTGCCCTTTTCGCATGGTGCCCTGCTTGATACGGAAATACACCACCACGCCCACGTAGGGGTCGTACTGACTGTCGAACACCAGCGCCTGCAGG
>CAJLYG010000030.1 GCA_905210845.1 uncultured Prevotella sp. | reverse complement strand
TTGTCAAACCCCAGTGTTTATCGGGCTTGCAACCTGATTATAGGTTGTCAAAGGTTGTCAAAGGTTGACAGACACTTTATGTCTTACCTGTTTTACAATAGGTCATCTCCGACCTCTTAAAAGGTCATCTAACAAGGTGCGAAAGGTCATCTAACAAGGTGCGAAAGGTCATCTAACAGGGCGCGAAAGGTCATCTAACAGGGCGTGAAAGGTCATCTCCTGCATTTTTATTTCTTATTCCCGAAATCAGCAGGGATTTCGCCCCATTTCTTAGTTTCCCATTTAATGATCGGGATGGTGAGGGGATGGGTGTTGAGCCAGCGTTCAGCTCGTAGGATAATTTGATATAAAGGTTCTGTCTGTGCGTTCCTCTCCAGTTTTGTCTTGCATTTCCGCTTATGTACCCAAAGAATGGCATTATAGGAATCACTATAGATGGTTTTGTCCTTAATGCCCTGCTTGTCCAATAAAGCCAAGGCATGGACAATAGCGAGAAATTCCCCGATATTGTTCGTGCCATGGATAGGACCGAAATGAAAGACCCGTGCTCCTGTCGCCAGATCAATACATTGATACTCCATAGGACCAGGATTACCGCTGCATGCGGCATCTACAGCCCATGCGTTCGCCCTTACTTCTGGAGGGAGAGGCAATAGGGTATCATGACGCCAATCAGGAGGATTGACAGGCTCATTATTCTTCATCGCGGTTGGATTACATTCTTTCAGGAACCTCAATGCCAAGGAGAGCCATGCCGTTCTTGATGATCTTTGCTACATTCTTGGCAAGGACAAGGCGTGTGACTTTTTGTGCCTCGGTGTCAGCACTTAAGATACTATAGTCGTGATAGAACTGGTTGAATTCCTTGGTCAGTTCATAACAATAGTTGGCTATGCCCGCTGGGTTATAGTTCTGCCCTGCTTCCGTGACGGCCGCAGTGAATTCGTTCATCTTCTGGATCAGGTCAATTTCCTTCTCATTCAGCGGTGCATCATCCGGCAGGAGTGCTGGAATGTGGATGCCTTCCGCAGCAGCCTTCCTCAGGATCGAGCGGATACGCGCATGCGTATACTGGATGAAAGGACCTGTATTACCATTGAAGTCGATGCTTTCAGCGGGATTGAAGAGCATGTTCTTTCTGGCATCTACCTTCAAGATAAAGTATTTCAAGGCTCCCAATCCTACGATGCGTGCGATCTCGTTTTTCTCTTCCTCGCTCATATCCTTGAATTTTCCTAATTCATCGGATGTCTTGCGAGCGTCTTGGATCATCTCGGCGATCAGGTCATCTGCGTCCACGACTGTGCCCTCGCGGCTTTTCATCTTCCCGTTGGGGAGTTCCACCATGCCATAGGAGAAATGGACGAGTTCTTTACCCCATTTGAATCCTAAGCGGTCGAGGAGAATGGAAAGCACTTGGAAATGATAGTTCTGCTCGTTTCCTACGACATAGATCATTTTATCTATGGGATAGTCGTGGAAGCGCATTTCTGCGGTACCAATATCCTGCGTCATGTAGACGCTGGTACCGTCAGAACGAAGTAGCAGCTTTTGGTCCAATCCGTCTTTCGTCAGATCAGCCCATACGCTACCATCGTCCTTCTTGAAGAACAGACCTTTCTTCAGTCCTTCTTCTACCTTCTTTTTTCCCTCGAGGTAAGTATTGGATTCATAATAGATCTTGTCGAATGACACCCCTAATGCCTTGTAGGTTTCATCGAACCCGGCATATACCCAGGAGTTCATTTTCTTCCATAGCGCGCGGACTTCCGGATCGTTGTGTTCCCATTTGACGAGCATCGCGTGGGCTTCCTTGATCAGTGGAGCTTCGTTCTTGGCTTTTTCCTCAGCCTTTTCCTCATCCATGCCCTCTGCGATATATTGCTTTTTCAGCTCATCACATTCCGCCTTATAATGCTTGTCGAAAGCCACGTAGTAGTCGCCGATCAGGTGATCGCCTTTCTTGCCACTGGATTCCGGCGTCTCGCCGTTGCCCCATTTCAGCCAAGCAAGCATCGACTTGCAGATGTGGATGCCACGGTCGTTGACGATATTGGTCTTGATGACCTTGTTGCCGTTGGCTGCCATAATCTGTGAGAGCGACCATCCTAAAAGGTTATTGCGGACGTGTCCTAAGTGCAAGGGCTTGTTGGTGTTGGGGGAGGAGTATTCAATCATCACCAGTGGAGAGTCTTCCTTGGCTGCCGTTTCGCCGAACGTGTCATCCGCATTGATATCGTTCAGCAGGCTTACCCACGCTGCAGGCGCGATGGTCAGATTCAAGAACCCTTTTACGACGTTAAACTGGGCCACGGCCTTACAGTTCTTCTCCAAGTATGCCCCGATCATTTGGGCGGTATCCTCTGGCTTTTGATGTGAAATCTTTGTAAAAGGGAAGACGACCAAGGTAAGGTTTCCCTCGAAAGTACTTTTCGTCTTCTGTAGCTGTACCATCTTCTCAGGAATGTCCTGACCATATAAATCCTTGATGGCAGCAAGGATGGAACTGCTAATCATCTCTTCAATCTTCATACTGGTAATAATCAATAAATTCGAATTTGCTTGCAAAGGTACGATAAATTATTTGTATTTTTGCAGAAACGTATAAAATATTGTCGGTGATGAAGAAAAGAATTGTCCGTATTCTCGTCGTTTTCGTGGTCTTGGTGATGATCTCTGTCGCTGGGGGAAGTTTTTATTTGCTTCGTTTCGCGTTGTCGCGTGCGGATGAACCGAAAGGGGATGGGCTCGACCGGGTGGCTTTGAGGGAGAAGGAGTATCCGGAAATCAAGCCGTGGATAGACAGTCTGCAACGTGCCCATGCCCTTCGCGACACATTTATCGTCCAGGCAGACGGAACGAAGACACATGCCTTGTATGCCTGGGCTCCGCGAAAGACGAATAAGGCGGCGATTCTTGTTCATGGCTATAAAGACCGTGCGGAAAGAATGCTATACCTTGGCTATGTCTACCATCACTTCTTAGGTTATAATGTTTTGCTACCCGACCTTCATGCGCATGGAAGAAGTGAGGGCTCTGATATCCAAATGGGTTGGAAAGACCGGAAAGACGTGCTTAGATGGACACAGGTGGCCGACCGGCTGTTTGCTGATTCGACCGGTCATACCAGACAGGTCCTTCATGGGGTTTCCATGGGGGCAGCTACTGTCATGTGTGTATCTGGAGAGAAGACACCAGGCTATGTGAAGTGCTTCGTAGAGGATTGTGGCTATACGAGTGTCTGGGATGAGTTTCAATATGAGTTGAATGAGATGTTCGGATTGCCCCCGTTCCCCTTGATGTGGACGGCTTCAGCGCTATGTAAACTGCGATATGGTTGGAGCTTTGGACAGGCCTCTCCTATGAAGCAAGTGGCAAAATGCCATAAACCCATGCTTTTTATCCATGGTGACAAGGACGATTTCGTGCCTACTAAGATGGTGTATCCTTTATACCAGGCAAAGCCGGGCGTTAAGGAACTTTTTATAGGGAGAGGTTCTATACATGCAAAGACCTATCGGGACCATCGAAAGGAATATGTGAGGGTTGTCAAAGACTTCGTCCGGAAATATAATCCGTAATACTGATAGCAGCCACGAAACGGCGCTTTTTGATAGAAGGCTTTTCTTATACCTTGATGACAGCTCCTCTTGCCAGTTTCTTCTTGAGATGTGCATAAGTCCAAAGGAAGCCGGGGACCAGGAAGCAGTCGGCAGCAACCCATGCAACGGGATCACCATAGCAGACTCCTAAGAATTTGAAAGCAGGGACAATCCAAATGCTGACACAGCACCGGGCTATCATCTCCATGACCCCGGATAGCATGGAAAGATTGGAATATCCCAGTCCTTGAATGGAATAGCGAAGGATGGTGAGCAGTCCGAGGCAGGGATAAAAATAATTGGCAATACGCATGAACATCGCGGCGTTCTTGACAATTTCCACTTCCCCAGATTTGACAAACAGCATCATCATGTAGTCGGCAAAAGGATAGATGGCAAGAAAGGTGATGACAAAGTAAACCAACATGATGTGTATGGCAGCCCATTCTCCCTTTTTAATGCGGTCGAGTTTCCTTGCCCCGATATTCTGTCCACAATAAGTGGCCATGGCGACGCCGATGTTCTCGAAGACACAAGTGAACAAGTACTTTACGCGTACGGAAGCAGTAAAAGCCGTGACATAGCTGGTGCCCAATGCATTATTGGCACTTTGCAACATAATAGAGCCAATGGCTGTGATGGAAAACTGCAGGCCCATCGGTATCCCATTGTTCAGAAGATGACCAACCATGTGGTCATGGTATTCACGCTCGGCACCATGTGGGACAAGGATCTGCATGTGCTTGCGGATATAATGGATACACATCCACCCCGAAAACATCTGGGATAAGAGAGTGGCAAGCCCCGCTCCCTCTACACCCATGCCCATGCCTAAGATCAATAAGATATCTAACAGGATGTTGATGATGGATGAGATGATCAGGAAGAAAAACGGTTGCTTGGAATTGCCTAAGGCCCGGATAAAACTCGAAAGGAGATTATATGTGATCGTAAAGGGGATCGCAATAAACTGGAACATCAGGAAGACATAGGCATCGTGCAGGATTTCATCTGGCGTATTTACGATCTTCAGGATCCGCTCACAGAAGATGCAGGTGATTGTTGTCATCACGATGGCTATCACAAAGGCAATCCTGACAGAGTTCGCAACATAGGCGCGCATCTTCGAGTAGTCTTTGGCTCCAAACGCTTGGGCAACAGGGATGGCAAACCCTGCACAGGAACCATTGCAAAAGCCCATGATCAGAAACATGATAGAGGCAGATGCCCCTACGGCAGCTAAGGCTCCCACGCCGATCCAGCGTCCGACAATGGCTGCGTCGATAATCAAGTACATCTGCTGGAGGATATATCCGCAGATCAAAGGAACCGCAAACTTGAGGATGCCCCGCGTAGGTGAGCCCACCGTCATGTCATTGATGTTACTCATATTATTATCCTAAATATATGCGTGCAAAAGTACCGCAAATTGATGAAGTACACAAGAATATAAACTTTTTTATACCTTATGTTTTGTAATATGCAGTTTTTTTCCTACTTTTGGCATTCAAATGGTACTCTTATGGAAAAGCATAGGACAAATGTCTTGATGATATGTTGTTTTCTGTCCTTCGGGTTGCTGCTCCCAGCATCTGTTCGCGCGCAATCCACAGACTCCGTCCCGCAAGAGGGTGGGCTCGTGCATCGGATAGAAATAGAGGCAGATCCATCTCTGATCTTGCATACGAATAAGTTCTTGAAAGGAAAGAACATCGAGGGCAGGACCATGAACCATGCTTTTTCAGCCAAATTGAAATATGCGTTCCAGTTGCCACAGAACAGTATGGAGTCGATCGTCTATAAGGACGCTTACCAAGGGGTAGGTGTGGCTTTTCATGACTTCAACCCAGAATTAGGGTATCCCGTCTCTTTCTTTATCTTTCAAGGGGCAAGGATCAAGTCACTCTCTTCACGCCTCTCTCTCAACTATGAGTGGAACTTAGGGCTTACCAGTAAGTGGAAACCCTATGATCCAGTGAATAATCCTGACAATAAGGTGATAGGGTCTAAGGTGACCGCCTATATCGACCTTGACTTTTACTTTAAGTATAGGTTGTCAAGGTTTGTGGACTTAAATGCCGGACTGACCCTTACCCATTTCTCAAATGGGAATACCAAGATCCCGAATGCGGGGTTGAATATCTTGGGAGCCAAGTTAGGACTTGCCTATTATATCAATCGGCAGGAAGAGAAGAAAGTGTCGCAAAAGGATATACCTCCCTTCCAGAAGCATATCAGCTATGATTTGGTGTTCTATGGGGCATGGAGACGACAAGGTTATTACACCGATGTGGGGCCCGTCCTCTTGCCAGGTAGCTATGGGGTCTTTGGATTTAACTTCAACCCTCTGTATAATATCAATCATTGGCTGAATGCCGGAATCTCATTGGATGGTGTCTACGACCGTAGTGCCAATCTTACCTTGGATGAAGTCACCTCTTCTTCATCAGACACGGGGGACGGCGGCCCGCATGTAAGCTATCCCTCTGCTCACAGGCAGATGGCATTAGGGCTCTCCGCGCGTGCTGAGTTCATTATGCCTTATTTCACCATTAATTTCGGTATGGGGAATAATATCATAGGGGCAAAGGGCGACATGAAGCAATGGTATCAGTTGCTTGCCCTCAAATTGGGAGTGACACGGCATACTTTTATCCACATCGGATATTGCTTGCATAATTTCAGGAATCCCAATAATTTGATGTTAGGCATAGGATACCATTTCAATTATAAGCGGCGTTCCAATTATAACATTTTCAAATAGGTGTCAAGTGGAAGCCCACGGAACTTGTCCTGGTTGTCTTTGTTCGCGTCAATAATGTTGTAGACTGCATCCATCGCCTTGCGTGTACTCTGCTTTAAAGGTCCCCCTTTCATCAGATAACCAATCAAAACGGCGGAGAAAATATCTCCTGTTCCAGGGAAATGAACAGGAATCTCTGTGTAAGGAAGGAGGAAATGATGCCCTGTCAGATGGTTGTAACCGGCAACAGAAGGCTGACCGTCGACGGGGATGCTTGTAATAAGGACAGACTTGGGACCTAACTTGCGGAGTTCATCTGTCAGTGCACAAGCCTCTTTGTAGGAACATCCCTCTTGGCGGTAATCGATGTTCGTCAGGTAACAGGCTTCTGTATAGTTTGGATAGATCAGGTCGGCCACGGCAATCATCTCTCTCATGCATTGGATGGTAGCAGGAGTGAGACCATTGTAGAGGCAACCCTCATCCCCCATGACAGGATCTACGAAGACCCTCGTCCCCTTTTTTGCTTGCTCCAGACAAAAGGATGAGATCACTTGTGCCTCTTGTTCGGAGGGTATGTAGCCAGTTGCGATAGCATCGAAATGAAATTGGAGCTGCTTCCAGACTGGGAATACACCTTTGATGTAATCCGTTGTGTCAAGCATGTTGATCTTGCCATATTCGAAAGGATTGGAAACCAATGCTGTAGGAATATGATAGGTATAGTGTCCCAGGTAGGAGAGAATGGGAAGCATGACCGTAAATGACACATTCCCATAGCCTACTAAGTCTGTTATCAGAAGAATTTGCTTTCTTTCCATGAACGTATGAATTTGGGCGCGAAGTTACGAAAAATCAATAAGATATGGAAATATTTTATTTATAATATGCTCAGGAAAGCTGGAAAAGAAGGAGATCGTGTGAGACGGAGACTGACGGGATCTATCTCTTGTACCTATAGGTGGTTCCTCCTTGAGAGATGAAAACTTAACTTTTTAACGGTTTTGTTGCGTATTTGTAAAAATTAGCGTATATTTGCAGCCAAATATTTGATGGGAATGAAAGATATTTGCTGTATTGGGCATATTACTAAGGATAAGATCGTTACGCCTGCGAGCACTGTTTATATGGCAGGAGGCACCTCTTTTTATTTTGCCTATGGAATGAATCAACTGCCACCTGTGATCAACTTTCAATTAGTGACAAAGACAGGAACTGAGTCTTGGGATGAGGTGGAAAGAATGCGCAAGGCGGGTATTGATGTCATCAACTATCCCAGTGCCCATTCAGTGTACTTTGAGAACAAATACGATAAGAATTCGGATAACCGTACCCAAAGGGTTTTGGCAAAAGCAGATCCGTTTACACAAGATGAGGTGAAGGATTTGGATGCGAAGGTATTCCATTTGGGTACCCTCCTCGCAGACGATTTCCCGCCAGAAGTCGTGGAATACTTGTCTACGAAAGGTCAGATATCCATCGACGTACAAGGCTATCTCCGGGAGGTACGTGATGAGAAGGTATATGCTGTCGGATGGAGAGACAAGGAACGTATCCTCCATGTGACCGATATCCTGAAGTTGAATGAGCATGAGATGGAAGTGATTACCAATTCTAAGAATCCCCGTACGGTTTGTTTGAAGTTGGCAGAATATGGCGTCAAAGAAGTGATTGTCACACTTGGCAGTTATGGGTCACTGATCTATGCTGATGGGAAATTCTATGAGATTCCTGCATATAGGCCCAAGGCTGTCGTGGATGCAACGGGATGCGGGGACACTTATTCTACAGGATATCTGTATGCGCGTGCCCAAGGCGCAGGGTATATGGAGGCGGGAAAGTTTGCCGCAGCTATGTGTACGCTCAAATTGGAGCATAGCGGACCTTTTGACCGTACGGCCGATGATATCCGTGCCATTATCGGATAATGGAGATCATCATGCTTTCCGGATCAAACTGAAGATGCTCCCCTGCTATAAACTCACCAAGGACTCCTTGCTGTGCCAATAAGTGAGGCGTGTTGATCGATAGGCTCCCTTGTTTTCCCATGAGCCAAAGCTTGTCGGCAATCTGTACGGCAATCTCGATGTCATGGGTAGAAAGGAAGATAGTCTTGCCAGATTCGTGGGCAAGGCGGTGCAGCAGGAGCATCATTTCTACTTTGCTCGGGAAGTCCAAGAAAGCAGTGGGCTCATCCAACAGAATCACAGGGGTTTGTTGGGCAAGTGCTTTCGCGACCATTGCTTTTTGGCGTTCCCCATCACTCAAGGTTTGTATGTTCCGTTTCTTGAGGCTTTGTATCCCTATTGTCATCAATGCAGTTTCAACTACATCTTTGTCGTCTTCAGTCAGCGAACCCCAGAAACCTGTGTAGGGCGAACGCCCCAGTCCAACCAGTTCGCCTACAGTGATATTGTTGACATCTGGCTTTCCGGTAAGGACAACGCTGATTTCCTTTGCCAATTCTTTCTGCCGATAAGCGGTGATGTCTCTTCCTTCGATTAAGATCCTGCCACTTAAGGGAGATTGGAAAGCAGACAAGGTCCGAAGCAAAGTTGACTTGCCAATGCCGTTTGTGCCCAACAAGCAGGTTAGTTCGCCACTGCAGATGGAGGCGTTGATGTCTGTCGCAACGGTCTTGGCAATCTTTTTCTTGTGAAGATACCCAATGCTGAGATTGATCAGTCGGATTGTTTCCATGACTGCAAAAGTAATAAATTATTGGCAATCGGTACTCATGAAGTGAAGGAAATAAAGGCATATATTTTGAGGATTGGAAGATTCTTCTTACTTTTGCAGTGTTTGTGTCGGATGACTGGTACGAAAGGCACGACCGGTTTCCACAACTATTACAAGTATATGAATACGAATCCTGTTCAGGTTTTGCAAGAACAAAGGCTGTTATTACAACTTGAATATAACACCGAAAAAGAGGCTTTCCGGAAGCAGACCGAGTCTATAGGACTGGAACGAAAGGTCAAGAGGGGCGATGTCTGGTACCCGCTCAAGGTGGGGAAAAGCTATTACAATTCCTTGAATCAACTTGCTGTGGAGGTCGTGCGGACTGCCGATCAGGAAATAGAGCATAATTTCGAGTATGGAAGACCGGTATGTTTTTTCCAGGTAATGCCAGGTCGTTCAAACAAGGATCAAGATCGCATCCGTTATTTTTCTTTTACAGGGACAGTGAGCTATGTAGAAGGAGATAGAATGGTCGTGATCGTTCCTGAGGGAAGTCATCTGGCAGAATTGCAGATGGCAGGTTCCTTAGGGGTCCAACTCTTTTTCGATGAGACGACTTATCACCTTATGTTTGATGCGCTTGATCGGGTGATGAAGGCAAAAAACAACCGGTTGGCCTATCTCAGGGATCTTTTTTATTCTCATCAGCCTGTCAGGAAATTCAGTTTCGCACCGATGACCTTCCCTTGGTTGAATGCTACGCAAGAGAAAGCCGTCAACGAAGTGCTATGGGCTAAGGACGTGCTGGTCGTGCATGGACCTCCAGGAACAGGTAAGACGACAACATTGGTTGAAGCCATTCATGAGACCCTGCTGCGGGAGAGCCAAGTGCTGGTATGTGCCCAAAGTAATATGGCAGTTGATTGGATATCGGAAAAGCTCGTAGACAGGGGAATCAACGTCCTCAGGGTTGGGAATCCTACCAAGGTCAATGACAAAATGTTAGGGTTTACCTATGAGCGGCGCTTTGAATCTCATCCCGACTATCCGCAGCTGTGGGCGATCAGAAAGGCGATCCGGGAATTACGCGCTTATCGTAAAGAGCGTGATGATCACTATCATCAGAAGTTGGAAAGGCTGAAGAGTAGGGCAACAGAATTGGAGATCCGGATCAATGCGTGCCTTTTTAGTGAGGCACGTGTCATCGCATCTACACTCGTAGGGTCAGCCAACCGTATTTTGGAAGGGCAGAAATTTACGACCTTGTTTATCGATGAGGCTGCACAGGCCTTGGAGGCTGCTTGTTGGATCCCGATCAGGAAATGCTCTCGTGTTGTCTTTGCCGGAGATCACTGCCAATTGCCACCAACCATCAAGAGTATCGCAGCATTGAAGGGCGGATTGGGAAAGACACTGATGGAGAGAATCGTGGAGAATAAACCGGAAGTAGTCACCTTGCTGAAGATTCAGTACCGGATGAATGAACAGATTATGCGTTTCTCTTCCGACTATTTCTATCAGGGACAAGTGGAAAGCGCTCCTGAGGTGAAATACCGGGGAATCTTGGACTATGATATTCCTATGGAATGGATAGATACCTCAGATCTGGACGGAAAGGAGGAATTTATTGGCGCAAACTTCGGAAGGATCAACAAGCCGGAGGCAGAGCTGACCTTACAGACGCTGAAAGACTATTTCGCAAAGGTCGGGAAACTACGTATCTTGGAAGATCAGGTGGATGTGGGAATGATCTCTCCTTACCGGGCTCAGGTGCAGTACTTGCGTAAGCTGATTAAAAGTGATGAGTTCTTCAAGCCTTATCGAAAACTGATATCCGTCAATACCGTAGATGGCTTCCAAGGACAAGAACGGGACATCATCTTGATCTCTTTGGTGCGAGCCAACGAGGATGGACAAATCGGATTCCTTCGCGACCTGCGAAGGATGAATGTTGCCATCACACGTGCCCGGATGAAGTTGATCATCCTTGGCGATGTTTCTACATTAACGAGGCACCCCTTTTATCGGAAGTTATATGATTATGTCCAAAAATTGAAAGATTAGGTTGATTATCAAATATTTAAACAGTATAAAAAGGATTTTGAAATGTTAGAACGTGATTATTTTATTCGCTTGATTCAGGAGTTTACAGCTGCCTTGGCACTTTTCCTTGAGAAAAAGAAAGAGGATCGTAAGGATGATGATATGAAAGAACTATACCGTCAGTATGTCGGGGATTATGATTTGATCCGCAACTTGTCTTTTGAGGAAATCCTTGCGTATGCCCATGATCAGTGGAAAGAAGAAGAGCGTATGGATAGATTAGAGATGCTGGCAGAGCTTCTTTATGCGGAGTCTACCTACAAGTCAGCCCCATTGAAAAGTATGTTGCAGGAAAAGTCGTTCCTTGTCTTCGACTACGTAGATGAGCGAATGAAGTCTTATTCCATCAGGCGAAAGCAGATGATGCAACAGCTTCAACAGGAGTTAGGCAACGTCGGAATGTAATGAAAATGCGATTTTTATTTGGCACTTTTAGGGATTTGCAGTAACTTTGCAGCCGAAAGTTCCAGTAAATAGACGAGATGGATTGGATTAATGGACTTTTTTCAATACAATCGGCAATCCAGGCAATTGTTGTCCTGTCTTTGATATGCTCTTTGGGCCTTGCTTTGGGTAAGGTCCGGGTGATGGGTATCTCATTAGGAATAGCCTTCGTATTCTTTATCGGTATTATTGCGGGGCATTTTGGCTTACAGATTGATCCGCGTATGCTTGATTATGCAGAAACATTCGGTTTGGTCTTGTTTGTCTATACCTTGGGGCTTCATGTAGGTCCCAATTTCTTCGGATCCTTACGCCATGAGGGGTTACCCTTGAATCTATGGGGGCTTTTGGTCATTTTTGTCGGGACAGTCCTTGCCTTGGTTCTGACAGCAGTTACACCGGTCAGCCTTCCTGATATGGTAGGTATCCTGTGCGGTGCCACGACGAACACTCCGGCTCTCGGTGCTGCCCAACAGGCTTTGGCTCAGTTGAATATGCCATCCGGGAGTGTTGCCTTAGGCTGTGCGGTAACGTATCCCCTTGGTGTGTTAGGTGTTATTCTCGCTATTCTCGTCATGAGGAAATTGTTCGTAAAGCCCGATGACTTAGTGGCAAAGAAGGATGAAGATGAGGATCAGACCTATATTGGGCAATTTGTCGTGGTTAATCCTGCCTTGGATGAGAAAACCGTTGCGGAGATTTCGCAGATGAGTCATCTGAAGTTTATCATCTCCCGTGTCTGGAGGGATAAACAGGTGATCGTCCCTGTTGCCCAGACAGAACTGCATTTATACGATAATGTATTAGTCGTCACCCGGAAGGATGAGGTCGGCGCCATGGAAATTCTCTTTGGAGAGAAGGTCCAGAAGGATTGGAACAGAGGTCATATTGACTGGAATCATCTGGATGCCAAAGTGGAAAGTCGCGTGATTGTCGTGACTCGTGCAGGACTGAATGGAAAACGTTTAGGACATTTGGAACTGCGACATACCTATGGAGTCAACGTTAGTCGTGTGATCCGCGGTGACATCAAGTTGCTTGCAACCGACGATCTTCGCTTGCAATATGGTGATCGCGTGACGGTAGTAGGTCAGCATAAGGACTTGGACGAGGTAGAGCATTTCTTAGGCAATTCTGTTCAGACACTGAACGAGCCGAATATCGGCAGTATCTTCCTTGGGGTTATCTTAGGTCTTGCCCTCGGAACCATTCCTTTGGCAATCCCGGGGATGAGTGCCCCAGTGAAATTAGGTATTGCCGGAGGTCCTATTATTATGGGTATTTTAGTTGGATCCTTGGGACCTCGTATGCACATCATCTCCTATACTACGCGCTCAGCATCGCTGATGCTCCGTAAGTTAGGGCTTTCCTTGTACCTTGCGTGCCTTGGCTTGGATGCGGGAAAGGATTTCTTCGAGACTGTTGTCCGCCCAGAAGGCTTGTTATGGGTGGGATTAGGTTTCTTGATCACTATCGTCCCTGTGCTTATCGTTGGCATCCTTGCCTTGAAATTGAAGAAGTTTGATTATGGCACGATCTGTGGCATCCTTTGTGGATCCATGGCGAATCCCATGGCTTTAAGCTATGCCAACGACACGATAGAAGGTGATGCGGCTTCTGTTAGCTATGCTTCTGTGTATCCTCTCGGCATGTTTATTCGGGTGATCATCGCACAGGTGCTGATCATGTTCTTTGTCTAAAAATCTGCTTTTCGTTCAAAATGCATGCGCTGTCCAGTCTTGGGATGAGTAAAGGTAATGGCCTCTGCATGTAAGTAGAGGCGGTCTGACTTCTTCCCATATAATTCATCTCCTTTAATGGGATTGTCCAGTCCTTCCTTATGGGCACAGTGGACTCGGAGCTGATGGGTGCGACCCGTCATGGGATATAATGCGATGCGCACTTCCCCCTTGTCTTTAGAGAGGATGTGATATTGGGTAATCGCAGACTTACCCTGTTTGTCATCGACCATCTGCCTAGGACGATCAGAAGGGTTCGGTCGAAGGGGAAGGCTAATGGACCCTGTATCTGAAGAATGGTTCCAAGCGTGGGAAAGGATGGCAATGTATCGCTTATGGATGGTATGCTCCTTAAACTGCGCCTGAAGGCGTCGATGTGCTTCTTTTGTCTTTGCAACTAACATCAGTCCACTGGTCGCCATGTCTAAGCGATGGACGATCAACGGTCCCTCTGCTTCCGGAAATTGTTCCCTGATAAGGGAATAAACAGATTGCCTCTGGCTTTTTCCTGGAACGCTGAGCATGCCTGCTGGCTTGTTGACAACTAACAGATCGTCGTCCTCGAAAATAATCTGCAATCTCTGTTGTTGCATTGCTTCCAAAGGATTCGGGGCAACATCCATTCCTTGAAGCATGAATTTGAGGATGGGCTTGCACTTCCCATTGCATGCAGGATAGTAATGGAGGTGATGGCGGATTTCCATCTTGGGAGAGGCTCCCCACCAGAACATAGCCATGCAAAGGGGATGGTAGTGATGCAGGAACGCGTATTGGAGGAGCTTCGGCTCGCAGCATTCTCCTGCGCCTGCAGGTGGTATCTTCTGAACGGTATCCTTGAAAATGTCAAGAAGGTTGCGCTTTTCTCCCTTGGCATTCAGCATGACGAAATGTTCAAAGAGCCAGTGTTGCAAATGGTCTGATATTTCTTTGCGAAGTCGCTTTTCCTTGTTAATTGTGTCCTCAGCTTCCTGTAGGCGATGTGCTTTGTGCGCTATCTCTTCTTCATGGCTTTTCTTGATGCGCCTGAATTCTGCTTTCATGAATTGACTTTCCTTGATCAGGGCATCCTCGTTGAAAGAGAGGTTTCCTTTCCGGATCCGATCGCGTTCAGCTTTTGCAGCTTTTATCTTGTCTTTGAAGGCATCTTCTTCGATGGAGAACGTTCTGCGGAGCGTCTCTACCGACAGCCTTAGTTCTTGGAGATGGGAACTGCTTTCCTTTTGGCTGATGGCTGCGTTTATCTCGTCTAAGGTGGTCACGCCCTTCATGAAATAGCCATCCGGTTGAAGATAGTCAAAGACTGCAGGCACAAAATAGGGCAAGTCGCTTCTTCCGCCAATCTGCCCGGAGTATGCGGCAAGGAATCCTAAGCGGTGTGTCGTGTCCTCACAGACCAACACACCGAACATCTTGCCTTGGTCCACTTCCTCTTTCCACGCCTTTTGAGCAGCAATATATTGCTGGACCGCGTTTGCTGCGAGCAAGCAGAGCGGATGTGGCTCATAATAAAAGGGATTGTTCAACCTCGAAGGTCTTTCGATATCCGTCTGCAAAGGATGGAAAATTTGCATGGGCATACGATCAGCTGTTATTTTATGAGCGTCAAAATTATAAAAAATAAGGTAAAGAACCAAATATGTTTGGCAGATATTGATGAATTGATTACCTTTGTAGAGTAATATGAAGCCCATGCAGACCATAGTTCCAGAACGTCGGTCGGGGCAGCAGGATGTCTTATCCCTTGCTGTTCCGCCTATGGATACAGTTTGCGTGGGCTTCGTTGGTCTTGGTCTTAGAGGGCAGTCTGCCCTGATGCGTTGGTGCCATATTCCCCATGCATGCATAGGGGCGATCTGTGATATTAATGCGGATCATCTCCATCAGGCTCAGCAAGTTCTCTTGGACAATGGTCATGACAAGGTTCGTTCCTTTGAATCTTTTGAGCAGATGTGCCAAGAGGAAAACTTGGATTTGATATATATCTGCACAGATTGGCTGCACCATGTCCCTATTGCCTTGTGCGCCATGGAGCATGGGAAACATGTGGCAGTGGAGGTTCCGGCGGCTCTTACCTTAGAGGATATCTGGCTTTTGGTGGATACTGCAGAAAGAACCAGGCGGCATTGCATCATGCTTGAGAATTGCTGCTATGATTATTTCGAGCAGGCAACACTGAATATGGTTAGGCAGGGTCTGTTTGGGGATGTCCTCCATGCTGAGGGCGCGTATTTCCATGACTTGGATGATAAGTGGAGTCAATGGCGGCTCGATTATAATCAGAGCCATCGTGGCGATGTCTATCCTACCCATGGTATGGGACCAGCCTGCCAGGTCTTGGATATCCATCGCTCAGATGCGTTGGATTATCTTGTGTCTATGGATACAATCTCTATGAATGGTCGACAGAAGATGAGGCAGGTGACGGGAGACCTTATGCGCGACTTTAAAAATGGTGACCAGACCTCAACGTTGATTCGTACCAAGAAGGGGAGGACGATCCTGATCCAGCATGATGTGATGACCCCTCGACCTTATAGTCGGCAATACCAGATTGTCGGAACGAAAGGGTATGCGAATAAATACCCGAAGGAAGAACTGTGCTTTGGGCATCAATCCATGGATGAAGCAGAATGCAAGGATCTCTTGGACAAATATCTGCCTGATGATATCAAGTCCTTGCGACATGAGGCGGCACAGTATGATGATCGGGGTGGTATTTCCTATATCATGGATTACAGGCTTGTTGATTGCCTTTTGCGGGGCAAGCCCTTGGATATGGATGTCTATGACTTGGCGGAGTGGTGTTCCTTGGCTCCATTGACAGCACTGTCGATAGAGAATGGATCAGCCCCAGTGGAAATTCCGGATTTCCTACGTAGAAAAGAAAGAAGGTAAGACAGGATTTTTGCCTCTTGTCTTACCTTCCTTTGATTTTATAATTTCTCAAGGATGTCCTTGCAAAGCGTGTATGACTTCGTCATCATTCTGGGGATGTGGAACGGTCCCTTAAATAAGTTGCCCTTTGCAGGCTGCGCTACTGTTCCATCGCGGTGCAAGTAGCCGTACCATTCTCCATATTGCGCATCAGGGAAATGGGCATAGGTCCATTCGCTAATTTTCTGATGGCGGTACAGGTATTCGTCATCACCTGTAGCTAAATAGGCATAAAGGGAAGCAATGATCGCCTCGCATTGTGGCCACCAGAATTTCATGTCTTGTGAATAGTCCTGTGGGGGTAAGTTCTTGCAGTCGCGGAAGTTGATGATCCCTCCATACTGCTTGTCCCATCCCCAGTCCCATGACCAGTTGAAGATCTGCAGTGCCATGTCTAACAGTTCTTTATCCCATCCGCGCAGACGGGATTCCTCCATGATAAACCATGAGGTCTCAATGCAATGTCCGGGATTGATGGTCCTTGTCATGTTGGTGTCGATAAATTCCCCGTTCATGCCCACGCTTTCTAACAGGCATTTGAATTCAGGATGGATGAAGTATTTCTTAAGCTTGGAAATAGAGTCGTCAATCTGTTCTGTCAGCTTCGGGTCGTTGATGACCGCACGGATCCGCGATCCCACGTTGATCAGGATCATGATGATAGAATGGCTCTGTAACTGGACTGTTGGCTCAAACTTCGGCTCCAAGAATCCAGGCGTGGTCAAAAACCTTTGTGTGTCCTCAAATACTTTGATCGCCTTCTTGGCATAGCTCATGTCACCTGTTGCCAGTGCATATTCCGACATGGCAATGGCAGCGAAGGTTTCTGAGAACACATAGCGGCGCTTCCGCAAGGGACGCCCGTCGTCAGTAATGGAAAAATACATGTGACCATCTTCATCAAAACAGTATTTCTCGATGAAGTCGAGTGTACTCTTGGCTGCCTTGAGCCATTCTTCATTGTGCTCTACATTATTATATGCGAATGCACAAACAAAGGCGAATCGCCCTTGGAACCAAACCGATTTGGTTGTATCCATCAGAGAGCCGTCTCGATCAACGCAAGTATAGACACCTCCATGGACTTGATCCCAACCATGCTTCATCCAAAAAGGCATGATGTTCTGAGTGAGGTCTTTCCGATAAGACGCTGCCCAGGTCTCAAAGTATTGAATCTTATTCATATTAATATCTTTTCGTTATTATTCTTAAAGCTTGATTATGCTAAAATTGATTTTACTTTAGACGATTCATTTCTGTCTTTTATATAACCGTCTTTAGTTTGTTAATTATTTTATTGGGTCTGATGCAAAAGTAACATTTATTTTAATAGGTTCCAAGAAAATATTGGGAAATTTATCTTAAAACTACTTTCTAAACCTAAAAAGAGTTGAAAAATCGTGGAAAGGGGCATCTATGGGTTCCCTTAAACCCTCATGGCATGTCGTTGAGTCTGCTTGAACATTGGACATCCGCTTGTCCTCGAACGAGGGCAGCGGATGTGTGAACATAGAAGAGATGAGGGCTATTTTTCAAAAACGTGGTTTCTTGCCAACATGCAGGCACCTATTACGCCAGCTTTCTCCCTCAACTTGGACAGGCAAACTTTGGTATCCTTCATCACTAAGTTCAGGGAGTATTTCCGCATGGCGGTCTTGACAGGCTGAAGCAGGTAGTCCCCGGTCAATGACATGACACCGCCGATGATGACGACGTCGGGGTTGAAGATGTTAACCAAGCTTGCCAACGACTCTCCTAACTTTGTCCCAATCTCCTCGATTGTATCGATGCAGAGCACGTCTTCTTCGTTGGTGGCTTCGATGAGGTCGTCCAAGGTGTAGTCCTTATCCTTGAACTTCTTGATCAGGATGGATGTCTCGCCATTAGCGATCCTTTCTTTTACGATGCGATGGAAGGCAATGCCCGATACTTCAGTCTCTAAGCAACCCTTCTTCCCGCAGTGGCAGAGGATCTCATTGTTGAAAGTGTGGATATGTCCGATCTCTCCAGCAAATCCAGACTTGCCCCCATATAGTTGGCCATTGATGATAAGACCCATCCCCAGTCCCCAGCTGACATTGATAAAGATCACGTTCTTTTCCTTTTCTTCGCATCCTGCCATGTATTCTCCGTATGCCATCGCCCTGGAGTCGTTGTCGACATGTACGGGGAATCCTACTTTCTGGGTGAGCACCTCGGCTAAAGGCGATTCAGTGAAATTGAAGATGGAATGGCTATATCCTGTCTTCGGGTCAACCCGTCCTGAGATATTCATGTTGACGCAGAGGATCTTGTCCTTCTTCACTTTCTGCTTGCCAATGAATTGTATGACATGGTTGCATAAGTCGTCTAATGCTTCTGGCGTGTTCTCAAAGCAGTATGGCTCATTGGCAGAAAGGCTTACCATCTTCCCTTGGAAGTTCATGAGCCCTAAATCCAGGCTGTTGTGCTTGATGTCAACACCTACGAAATAGCCTGAGTCTGGATTGACGCCATAGAGATTGGGCCTGCGACCTTCGTTCGTGTCTAGTTTACCATACTCCTTGACGAATCCTGCCTTGCACATTTCGTTTACCAACTTCGTCGTTGTTGGTATGCTTAGGTTTAGCTCTTTGGAAAGATCGGTAATGGTGGTACTGCCATTGTTGATGTAGTATCTGAGGATCTGGCTTTTCACCAGTTGGCTCTTGTTCTCACCATCGATCGTAAAAGCGTTGTAGAGGGTCTTCATATTTTTTATCGGTTTGGGCTGTAAAGATAACTATTTTTCTTCGATTAGAAAATATTTCGGCTTATTTTTCTTAAAATATTTAGATTTATTTAAAATTCATCGGGAAACAACCGAATTTATTAAATAATTAAGAACGGTCTGAGTGGATTATTTCGGGGCTTTTAGATTAATTTTATGGTTTCCTGATAGATTTCCTTTCTAATTTTATTATATTTGCAGTCTGATGCCCGGTAGATACAGTTGCCGGCAGTCATGATCAGTAGAAACGTGTATTATACATATTAAATCTTGGATAAAATGTCAGAAATTAAAATTCAGGGTCAGCCTCTGCCCAACATGCCTTGGGAAGAGCGACCGGCAGATTGCAACAAAGTGATGTGGAGATGCAGTAAGAATCCGATCATCCCGCGCGACTTGCTGCCAGCTTCCAATAGTATCTTCAACAGTGCAGTCGTTCCGTTTAAGGATGGATATGCAGGCGTGTTCCGTTGCGATGACACGAACCGCAGGATGGTTCTCCATGTGGGATTCAGCAAAGACGGTGTGGATTGGAAGATCAATGAGCAGCCTCTCCGCTTCCAGTGTGACGACGATGAGATCGGGAAATGGGTCTATGGCTATGACCCACGTGTCTGCTTCATTGACGACCGGTATTATGTAACATGGTGCAATGGCTATTATGGTCCTACGATTGGCGTGGCATGGACGAAGGATTTTGTGACCTTCCATCAATTGGAAAATGCGTTCTTGCCCTATAACCGCAATGGCGTGTTGTTCCCTAAGAAGATCAATGGCAATTTTGCCATGCTGAGTAGACCCAGTGACACAGGGCATACTCCTTTCGGGGATATCTTCTATAGCGAGTCGCCTGACATGGTTTACTGGGGCCGTCATCGTCATGTGATGTCTCCGGCAGCTTTTGAGGTCAGTGCCTGGCAGTGCATGAAGATCGGTGCGGGGCCTGTTCCTATTGAGACTTCAGAGGGATGGCTCCTGTTCTATCATGGCGTATTGCATTCCTGCAATGGCTATGTCTATAGCTTCGGCTCAGCCTTGCTGGACCTGGAACAGCCTTGGAAGCCTATCTATCGTTCTGGTCCTTACCTGATTTCGCCCCAGCAACCTTATGAGTGCATGGGCGATGTGCCCAACGTATGCTTCCCCTGTGCCGAACTGCATGACCCTGCTACAGGGCGGGTAGCTGTCTATTATGGATGCGCAGATACGGTAACCGGTCTCGCTTTTGGCTATATACCGGAGATTATAGAGTTTACGAAGAAAACAAGCATTATCTGATCTATAGGGACCTTCGGGCTTTCCTATGACTCAAAGGGGCATTGTCCATCTGTGACATGCCCCTTTTTTGTCCATATCCTATGTTTTTAACATTCTAAAATAGAGGATGTATACACCTATGTTTTTTATCACATTATGAATGAAGGAGCCGATAGCTCAGCAAGTCGTGTGGTCAGCGCATTTTCCAAACTCTGCCTTTGCCGCCATTCACACGGAACCTGTCGTAGGGCTTGGTGGGGAAGACCAGATTGGTGATGGCAAACTTGCCGTCGGCGTCGAAAACCTCTATGCTGCTCTTGTCGATGAAGATAAGCACCTGGCTCACCTTGCCATGGGTGGGAGCGGTGGTCACTGCGGGGAAGGCTTCACTGAAGTCGGTCTGCCCGCTCTTCATGCGGTCTACGGAGAAACTCTGTTCGGCTGCGTCATAGCGCATGACCACCCGCTCGCCCTTGCCGTTGGAGAGCTCGATGGTGGCGTTGCGGCGCAGACCGCTTACCTCCACCATGCAGGCTTCGCCCAGACCTGTGGCTTTCTTGGTAAACGCCCGCATGACTTCCGGCGATGGCTTCACACTGATATAATCCTCACTTCCATCTGTGAATAGTCCGAGGTCGCGCGGGATGGAGTTGGCGGAGCGGTATTGCATGGTAGGCACCACGGCAGCATACTGCCAGTTGCTCATCCAGGCGAGAGCGACGTGCCGCCCGTCCGGCGCATGGCTGAATGTCACTGTGGCGTAGTGGTCCTTGCCGTAGTCCATCCATTTGGTCACTTCGGGCTTGCTCTCGCAAATGAACTTATGGCCATCCCACTGGCCGACGAAATACTGCGTGGCCGAACCGCCAAAGGGACCGCCGGGATTGATGTTGCAGATGAGTACCCATTTGCCGTTGTCCATCTGAATCAAGTCGGGACATTCCCACACGCCTTTGTGACATCCATAGCCCTCGCCGAAACTGCTCTCGTATTTCCAGTTCTTCAGGTCGGACGAGGTGTAGAAGTTCATCTTCTGTCCTGTGGCCACGATGAGGTTCCATTCTTTGGTGTCACGATTCCAGATGATCTTCGGGTCGCGGAAGTCGGGTGCTTTTTCAGTGAGTACAGGGTTGCCGGCGTATTTGGAAAAAGTATTGCCGCTGTCGGTGCTGTAAGCGAGGCTCTGGGTCTGGTTTTCGGCAGCAGAAGTGTACATCGCCACGATGGCGCCCTTGCCGAATCCAGCCGTGTTGTTGCTGTCGACAACGGCAGATCCGCTGAAGATGGTTCCCAGGGCATCGGGCTTGACGGGTGTGCCCTCGTATTGCCAGTGCAACAGGTCGCGGCTGGTGGCGTGGCCCCAGGTCATGTTG
>CAJLYG010000029.1 GCA_905210845.1 uncultured Prevotella sp. | reverse complement strand
CTCGGGAATGAAAATAAAATCTTCGATATTTATTTTGCATTCCCCTCGGTTTGCAGTATCTTTGCAGGCAAAAAGCGGAAGATGAGAAATTACTATCAGCAAAAGGGCGAGTATGAGCATTATGCTGTGAAGGAAAAAGCTCCCTTGTTGGAATGGCTATTGTCAAACGTTAAGGAAAGCAAGTCGAAGATCAAGGCGACTCTTCAGGGCAGAGGAATCAAGGTGAACGGAAAGTGTGTCACGCAATTCGATTATCCCCTTAAACCGGGGATGAAGGTTGCTGTGAGCAAGTCGAAGCAGAATGACAGGTTCAAAAGCCGTTATGTCAAGATCGTCTATGAAGACCAATACTTAGTCGTCATTGAGAAAAACATAGGAATCCTGTCCATGGCAGCCGGTCATTCTTCCCTGAATGTCAAGAGCGTATTGGATGATTATTTCAAGAAGACGCGCCAGCGTTGTACTGCTCATGTGGTGCATCGTCTCGATCGCGATACCAGTGGGCTGATGGTGTATGCTAAGGATATGCAGACGGCCCGTCTCTTTGAGGCTGACTGGCATCATGTGGTTTACGACCGCCGTTATGTCGCCGTGGTTAGTGGGGAGATGGAGGAGGATGAAGGCACCATCGCCAACTGGCTGAAAGACAATAAGGCGTACGTGACTTACTCCAGTCCGGTGGATAATGGAGGAAAATATGCTGTCACTCATTTCCATGTTCTCGACCGCACAACAGAACATTCCTTGGTGGAGTTCCGCTTAGAGACAGGAAGGAAGAACCAAATCCGTGTCCACACTGCCGACATGGGGCATCCTGTATGTGGGGATGTGAAATACGGGAATGGTGACGATCCGCTCCATCGCCTTTGCCTCCATGCTTATCTTCTATGCTTCTATCATCCCGTGACTCATGAGAGCTTGGAGTTTGAAACCCCAATCCCGGCCTTGTTCCGGCATTTATTCAAATAAACCAGAAGATTTATGGATTCACATTTTATGTATTACGTTTTCGTCATTGTTGGAATCGTCGTGGGTGTTATTGTCCTCAAAAAGATTACCAGTTGCTTGATCAAGAGTATCCTTCTGTTTGTCATTATTGCCCTTTTGGCCTTCTTGTATTTCGGATGCTTCCGTTCTTGATGGCTATGGAAAGGATACCTTCTACTTAAAATATCCTAAAAAAGTCGTCTCTTCTGATGGAAATGTTGCCAGCATCGCGATTTATGACTATCTTTGGAGACAAAGAAAAGTGTTATTCAAGAAGTATTCACCATTAAAACAGAAAGAAATGACGAAAAGAAATGAAGTATATAAATGCCCTGAATGTGGCAATATTGTAGAGATTCTTGTCCCCACAGACAAGGGCATGTGCGGTTTTGAGCAACTGAAAGAGAATACGACGGATGCTGCTACGGAGAAGCATGTGCCTGTCGTAGAGAAAATAGAGGGTGGTTATCGCGTAACTGTCGGTGAGGTGTTGCATCCTATGACGGAGGCTCATTATATCCAGATGATAGAGTTGATCACGAGTGATAACGAGGTATTGCGTAAGTACCTTACGCCTGAAGACAAGCCGGTGGCTGAGTTCATGACTCGGGCAACAGATGTCTATGCCCGTGAGTATTGTAACTTGCACGGTCTTTGGAGAAGTAAATAACAACTACGAGAAAAAAAGAATACTGGCGGGTGTCCCTATGGGGCATCCGCCAGTATTGTTATTCCTTCCGGTAAGAGCCAGTACTGCTCCGATTTTTATTTCCCGGATGGCTCGTGCCTGTCACTAAGTTCCATTTTCAACAGTCCTCCTTGGATCAGTTCCTGGTGAGAGATACGGAAACGGTTGAGTGGCTTTCCGCCCAAGGTCATCTGCTTGATGTAAATATCAGCAGTAGAACGATGGGGAGCCTCAATGACGAGGTCGCCGTGGGGATAGTATTTCTTGTTGAGGTGTAAGGTGATCTTATCGAAGACAGGCGTTGTCACTGAGTAGTAAGGAGATCCTGGACAGTCAGGATAGAATCCCATCATCGAGAAGATCGCCCATGCCGACATAGTGCCAGTATCGTCATTGCCGGGAATGCCGTCAGGCGCAGCCTTATAGTATTTTTGCAGCAATCGGTTTACTTCCTTTTGAGTTCTCCATTCCTCTCCCTTGAAATAGTCGAAGAGGTAAGCGTCTGCGATATCTGGTTCGTTGGCAGGATCGTACAGGTTCTTATCGAAGAGATACTGCAACCTGTTCACGAAGGCTTTCTTTCCGCCCATCAACTTTGCCAGTCCTAAGATGTCATGTGGCGCATAGAAAGTATAGTTCCATGCCGATCCCTCATGGAACCCAGGTGCATTGGAAAAGTCTGCCCCGTCTTTCGGATCAAAGGGAGTGAGGAACGAGCCGTCTTTCTTCCTTGGGCGTAAGACCCCATATTCTTTCGAGTAGTAGTTCCTGTATCCTAAGCTCCGTTGGTAGAATTTCTTGGCATCAGCCTTCTTTCCTAAGGCCGATGCAAGTTGGGAGAGGGCATAGTCGGCGATATAGTATTCTAATGCGTGGGATACAGAATTGTCACCAGACATATCCGCGGCATAGAATCCCATAGGGATATACCCCTTGCTGATATAAGGATCAATGTCTGGGCGCATCTTATTGTCTTTGCTCGGTGTGGTAGCCGACTTGAGGAAAGCCTCGTAGGCTGTGTTGACATCGAAGTCGCGCAATCCTTTCAGATAAGCATCCGCGATCACGGGAATGGAAGGATCACCTTCCATCGTCCATGTCTCACGCCCATAGAGTTCCCACTTTGGCATCCATCCCCATTCCTTATACATATTCGTCATGGAGCGCATCAGGTCGAGTTGCTTCTCCGGATAGAGGAGGGTGAGCAGGGGATTGAGATTGCGGTAGGTATCCCAGAGAGAGAAAACGGTGTACCTGTTGCCAGATGTCTTGCCAATGGCGTCACTTTCCATTTTTGGATATTCACCGTTGACATCCTGTAGGATGTTTGGGTGGAGAAGCGCATGATAAAGGGCAGTGTAGAAAATGCGTTTTTGGGCATCTGTCCCGCCTTCAACAGTTACCTTATCCAAGGCAGTTTCCCAGCGGTCATGGGCTTGTTGGCAGACCTTCTCGAAATCGAATCCTTCCTGTTCCGCGTCCATATTCGCACGGGCATTGGCGATGGAGACGAATGATACGCCTATTTTCACTTCAATCTGTTCGTCCTGCTGGCAGTCGTAAGTGAAGTAATAGCCGATCTCATTGCCTGCCATTTCCTTGCCGTATTGTGTATATAACTTGTATTTCCCACTGTCATGGTCCCATTCAGCCTCAGCGGTCATAGCGGGTTGCTTTTTCCAGTAACCGGTAGAAACTGGTTTCTTATTCACTTTTAGGACGAAGTACATCGGGAAAACAGCCTGGGGGTTATAGCAGAAGGTCCCTAATAGTCGGAATCCCTCGATCTCGGTATCGCTGACCTTCCGCACCATTCCTCCAACCTCATTGGTCAGTCCATCACCGATGTTCAGCAGGATGTTCCCCTGTCCTTTGGGAAAGGTGAACCGTTCTATGGAAGAGCGTAGCGTGGAGGTTACTTCACATTGAATGCCATATTTGTCAAGTACATTGGAATAGTATCCAGGACGTGCCTTTTCATTTTTGTAAGTAGATCCGTAGTGGTGGTAGTCGACGTCCAAGGTGCCAGCCGTTGGCATCAGCAACAGTGTTCCCATTTCTGGGCATCCCACGCCGCTAAGCGTGACGTGGGCAAATCCTGTGAAGTATTTGTTATGATACTCGTAAGGTGCAGACCACCATCGTGCGTCTTTGTCGTTCGGGTTCAAGTCGGATCCCATCACATTAAAAGGGCATACCGACATCATTCCATCTGGGCAGACGGCTCCTGGGTTACAAACGCTGAAGTTGGTGGTACCGATGAATGGGTCCACGTAGTCCACAGCCCTTTGTGCTTTTATAGACAAAGAAGTTAGTAAGGCAAAGCCTATACATAGCAATTTGCTTTTCATTCGATAATTGTTTTTAATGTTTTTGCAAAGATAATATAAACCGAGAGGAATACAAAATAAAACGCATGTTATTTTATTTCTGGCATGTCACATAGTATATAGATCTTATAACAATATTTTAACAAGATTCGATATCAACCTATCGCTATAATCATTAATTTTGCACGGAATTATAAGAGAAAACTAAACTTGAATGGGACAGCACCTCTATCCGACGCAGTGATTTGGTGCCTTCCCGGGAAAGCTCACTTGATCAATGCTGTTAGCGACTTGATAGAATTAACAAAAATGTGATACAATATGGTACGAAATGTGTTTCATTTATTGTGTGATCCAACGAGCAGACCACACAAGGCGATTCTAAGGAAAGGATTGCTCCTCATGCTTATGGCGATTTTATCTGTGGGGGCTGATGCTACTAATGTAAATGTAGGAGATAGTTTTAGTGGAAGTAACGTGTACATTAAGGTTGGCACAAGTAGTTATGAGCAACCGTCATATCTCAGTAAACTTTCTTTTACGGTAACGGCTGTTCCCTCTTCTAAATTTTCAGAAGGTGCAGTATCGGTTAAGCCAGTAGGTTCTATTAGCGGAAAGCTTACTATACCGTCAACTATCTATGTGAAAGACGGCTCCTCCTATTATACCTATGGGGTAACGGAGATTCCAGCCGAAGCTTTCAAAGATCAGACAGGTATTACAGACGTGCTTTTTGAAAGAGACCCAAGTTATGATTACGATCTTCTTACCATTGGAGCCAATGCCTTTTCGGGTACGACAGGATTAACAGGGACGCTTGTTATACCTCAGACTGTAACCTCGATTGGAAACAATGCGTTTGCGGTGGAGACGACAGTCAATATCTCGGAGGTGGATATGGGCTCCAATGCAACCTATCCTGCTGATGGACTTACTTTTGGTAAGGATGTCTTTAAGGGCAGGACAATCACGAACCTTCATATTATGGGTAACTTTGGCACTAAGGTTAAAGCTTCTTCTGAAGTCTTCAGCAGTGAAAATGTGACTAATGTTTATTATTATGGAGATGGTGATACGGATGGATATTATCCCTTCTTGACGGCGTTGGCAAACAAGAAGTTTGGACTGCCCGGTAAAAATCTCTATCTGCCTGCTGACTATATCAAGACATTTGTTGACAATTGCACCCAGAATTCACATGAAGACTGGATACCAGAAACGGTCAATGGTCTTACCTTTACTCATACGACCAATGATGGTAAATATGAATTGCTTTTAGCAAGTAATGTTAATGGTGGCGCCAAACTTGCGGTACACAA
This sequence comes from uncultured Prevotella sp., assembly GCA_905210845.1. Lineage (GTDB taxonomy): Bacteria > Bacteroidota > Bacteroidia > Bacteroidales > Bacteroidaceae > Prevotella. Next base: position 16,481 of record CAJLYG010000029.1, on the reverse strand, counting down.
AGCCGTGCTCAATAGCGATGTGACGAATGTCAAATTGAACTTCAATGATGAAGAATGGCATCTTGACTTGATGAATATCGAGACGGGACAATCTCCCGACATCACGATCATTGATTCCAAGGCATTTGCTGGCAACGATAATTTACAGTCTATTACCATTATACCCAATGAGAGTGATGATCCTATCACCATCAAAGGCGATGCCTTCTCGGGTGTGAAGTCACTTAGATACGTTGATTTATCTCAGCGTAATACGACGGATGCAGGTAAACTTTTGAATAGTAAGTTTTCTTTTTCTTCCGGTTACACCCTCACGAGAATACCTACCACTGAGAAAAGCAGCTCAACGCCTCCTTATCAATATACGAAGTCTACCGGTTATCTGAGTGAGTTGGCTGGTACTGCTCCTTTCGGCGGTCTGCCACCTTATACGCTCGTCTTCCTGCCCACGGGTATGACGGATTATCCGACAACAACTGCGACAACAGAGACTGTATATAAGACCGATGGCAAGACGGAAACATCTCTGAAAAGGCCATTAGATGAGAACTTCATCCTCAAGAATACAGACACATCCGCTTATTCTTGCAATAATTTTGGCGTTTATGAAGTGTCAGATCTCGATGACGGCAAGGCGTCAGGTAAGAACTATACGTGGTATACCTTTGTCAACCCCCATGACTTTACTGCCGGCAAGAGTACCTATTACCGTCAGTACACTGCAGGCTCAGCCGCATCTGTATGCCTTCCCTTTGCTGTAGATGCACCAAAGAACGGTACCTTGTATACTTATAAAGGTATAGAGGGCACGAAAATCGTGATCACACCAGTGACGACCCCTGCGGCTGCTACTCCTTATTTCTTTATCCCGACCGAAAAAGCCACGCTATCTTCCTCTCATTCGCAGACGATTGCGGCAGTGACGGACCCTACCATAGAGAAATCAGAGAATGGACTTTATGGCGTCTACACAGGTAAGTCTTTCTCAGACGTCATCGGAACGGCATACGGAATGGCAGGCTCACAGTTTACTTATAACGGTAAGACCTATCCGGCTGGTACGTTTGTTAAATTCAGTTCTAAAGCTTGGCTCAGTCCTTTCCGCGCTTACCTCTTGCTGAGCAGTCCTTCTGGGGCTAAGTCAGCCGTTATGGAGATGGCTATTGATAACACGACAACCGGCATTACTTCAATCAGCGATGCTCCAGCTGCGCATACACCTTATTATAATATAGAAGGCATGAAGGTGGAGAGACCGTCTCATGGCATTTATATTCATAACGGTCATAAAGTGATTATGAAATAATGAACTTCAAAAATGTTAGGACAATGAAAAGATCTTATATATCCCCAAAGGCTGCTGTCGTCAAGATCAACCTTTATGATAGTTGTCTTGATGGTGATGTGTCCTTTGGTACGGGCAGCGCCCCTGGATACGGTGGTCCTGCTGGTGCCAAGCCGGTAAGATTATCAGATGACACGGACGATTATAGTTCAATGACCCCGGAAAGCTGGGATGAATAGGAATACATCTATTATCCCCATGTGAATCTCAAAGCCCCTGATACATGCTGCGTCAGGGGCTTTGAGGTCTCTCATACTATCTTTACTTCTGTTGGAGATGACAGTGGCTCCTTACTCCTGATCGGTATGATCAGTGATCTGCCTTTCCTTGACCCTTTCCAACTTCCTCTGCCTGACTACAAGGGGTACTTGCTCGACAAAGACGTTACTGGTACTGAGTCCAAGTGCTTTGGGCGCACTTTGCTTCAGGTGGTGTACAATGTTGTAAATGGTCATGATAAAACGAGCTTTTGGCGTGAATACATTAAACTCTGCATAGACACGTTTGATGAATACAAAGATAAAGTTACCGGTCACGTGATGCTTGCGCAAGGACGCATAGCCACTTTGCAGGCTAAAATGCCCTGCTGCCACTTGGTCTTCAATTACTTGCCGCAAGTAGAGATTGACAAAAGGTTGAACTCGGAAACCCAAGTGCAGGTTCAGTCGATATAGCGTCCCTGGGATTAGCTCATAAAAATCATAGCTCCGCTCGTTCGGTGCATCCTCATAGTCGGTGTGAATCAACCAGTAATGGTCAGCGCGCATAGGATGCTTATTGATGATAGAATACAATACTTTCTGCTCCACGTCATATTTACCTGAGAGCTTGCTCATGTATACGACATTCGTAGCAAACTTGCCGATCGATTCATCTGCCTTGATGTCAGAAATAATGTCAAAGTAGTTTCTAATATCACGCCGTTCTACATACGAGTTCCTAATCTTTTCCGCATTGTACCATACATACATTACCATGCAAATGATGCCGGCAAGGAGCATCGTCACCCAACCACCATGTAGGAACTTCGCCAGGTTGGCAATGAAAAAGATTCCCTCTAAAAGTACGAAGAAGCCGATCACCGGGACCAATATCCATAGGTTCAGTCTGTTATAGTGGAGATAACATCCTAACAGCAATGTGGTCATCAGCATCGTCACCGTGATAGCAAGTCCGTAAGCCGCCTCCATATTGCTTGAAGTTTGGAAGAACAGAATGACAATGATACATAGTATATAAAGACTGACATTGATGAAAGGGATATACAATTGTCCTTTAACATCTGTGGGATATTTGATTCTCTGCCGTGGCCAGAAATGCAAGTTCATGACCTCGCTGAAGATTGTAAACGATCCACTGATCAGAGCTTGGCTCGCCACGATGGCAGCTATCGTTGCCATTGTTATACCTATGGGGAGGAATGCTTGTGGCATGATGGCATAGAAGGGATTGATACCTGGATGCAAGTTTCCGGCATGCTTGATGACCCATGCTCCTTGTCCTAAATAGTTGCAGATGAGCATAGTCTTGACGAAGATCCAGCTGACCCGGATATTTTGCTTGCCACAATGTCCTAAGTCGGAATAGAGAGCCTCAGCACCTGTTGTGCATAGGAAGACAGCTCCTAAGATCAAGAACCATTCCGGGCTCGTGGCCAAGAGATGGATGGCATACCAAGGATTAAAAGCCTTGAGAATTGGTAGATAGTTGCCAATATGCGCCAGTCCTAAAATGCCGATCATCGTAAACCATACGAACATCAAGGGACCAAAGAGTTTGCCGATCGCATGGGTACCAAATTGTTGGATAAAGAACAGTACAGTCAGGATGGCGATGGCAATTGGGATGACAGGAGTGGATGGCTCATAAGCGCGCAGTCCCTCAATGGCAGACAGTACCGTGATAGATGGCGTGATGATGCCATCTGCAACCAGTGTGCTGGCTCCGATGATGGCAAGTAGGTAAAGCCACATCCTGCCCCGTCTCCTTACCAAGGCATAGAGTGCTAAAATGCCACCTTCCCCTCTATTATCTGCACGAAGGGCGAGCACGACATATTTCAATGTTGTCTGGAAGGTGAGTGTCCAGATGATGCAAGAAACAGCACCGAGGATATAGTCGGCTGTCACCAAGGGTGTGGCACCGGTAATAGCCTTCATGACGTAGAGCGGTGACGTACCGATATCACCGTACACAATACCTAATGTTACCAACAGTCCCATCGCACTTAGGCGATGGGAGAGACTTCCCGAAGGAGTAGTTTTCGAGGCCATTCTTTATTATTCTAAATATAATGCGACTGCAATATTACGAAAAAGCAATGGATAATCTTCTTTCCTTTCTTCATATTTAGGTTATTTTTACGATTGGAGACATGACTTGAAGAGATTGGGACTGCACCTCGGAAATAAAAATAAAACAAGTTTTAGAAGATTTGATAATCAATCAAATCGTGTATTTCTCTCGGTTTGCAGTACCTTTTGATAAGTTACGCTGCACCTCGGAAATAAAAATAAAACAAGTTTTATTTTGTATTTCTCTCGGTTTGCAGTACCTTTGCAAGGTAACATTAATATGAGGAAAGATGATTTTATCTACAACACCGACCATAGAAGGTCAGACTATCAGAGAGTATAAAGGGATTGTTACGGGTGAGACCATTATCGGAGCCAATTTCGTGAAAGATTTCTTTGCTGGGATCCGCGATATTATCGGCGGACGATCGGGCAGCTACGAGAAAGTGCTGCGAGAGGCAAAAGAAACGTCCCTACAGGAGATGCAGGATCGGGCAGCTGCAATGGGCGCCAATGCTATTGTTGGAATCGATATTGATTATGAGACGATTGGCCAAAATGGATCTATGCTCATGGTGGCTGTCAGTGGTACAGCTGTCGTGATTTGAGAAGATCGTTTTCAAGGTTTTAAAGAAAATACAAATCATCCTTCATGATGAAAAAGTTACTTGTTTCATTCTTGATTGGGATGGCAGTCATGACATTGCTACCCACAAATGCTTCGGCACAGTCAAGTTCTGCTGACGATGTTGACACAAAGTATGCCGTAGATCTTCCAAAGGCAGGTACTGAGGCACCAGATTTCCAACTACAGACAATAGACGGTAAGACCATTAAGTTATCGCAGTATCGAGGGCAGTATTGTGTCCTTGATTTCTGGGCTTCTTGGTGCGGAGACTGCCGTAAGGATATGCCAGAGATGAAACGGATATACGATCGGTTCAGCAAGCAAGGCGTGCAGTTTGTAGGTATCAGTTTTGACACCCGGAAAGAATCATGGCAGAATGCAATAGAGAAGTATGGGATTAGCTATCCGCAGGTCTCTGAATTGAAAAATATGCGTGATGCTTCCATCACAAAGGCGTATGGGATCCATTGGATTCCTTCCTATGTGTTAGTCGGTCCTGATGGGAAGGTATGCCTGAGTACCGTGCTTACTTGGAAGTTGGAGAAAAAGTTGGAGGAAGTATTTCCCGGTATCAAGGTTCCGGACACAGCGGACATTCCGGAGTTACGCTAAGGTCGGTATGCCTTCATTCTTCCTTGAAGGCTTAATTTATTATAAAAAAGAATTATATTCCATAGGAAATTTGTTGCATAAAGAAAATAATCCTATATTTGCCGCAGGAAAATAATTAAAAAGGAATATAGGTATGAGATATGTAATTATCGGAGGCGTGGCAGGTGGTGCTACTGCGGCAGCCCGTTTGAGGAGACTGGATGAAAAGTGTGAGATTGTCCTGATAGAGAAGGGGAAGTATATCTCTTATGCCAATTGCGGTCTACCGTATTATTTGGGCGGTGTTATCCAAGACCGTGATCGTTTGTTCGTGCAGACACCCACAGACTTTTCCAAACGATTCCAGGTGGAGGTGTGGACTGAGGCGGAGGCGATCGGTATCGATCGGGAAGCGAAGATCATTAACATCCGTTTGTCATCCGGTGATCAAGAGAATGTTGGTTATGACAAGCTGCTACTTGCTCCAGGTGCCCAACCCGTTCGTCCCCGATTGGAGGGCATAGACCATCCAGGTATTTTTACCTTACGGAATGTGGAGGATACCGATCGTATTAAAACTTTTATGAACCAGCGTGGCGGAGGTAAAGTGGTCATTGTTGGTGGAGGTTTCATCGGATTGGAGATGGCAGAAAACCTCGTGGAGGCGGGATGGCAGGTCTCCATCGTGGAGATGGCAGATCAAGTGTTGACTCCTATCGATTTCAGTATGGCTTCTTTTGTTCATCAAGAATTGGTACGTCATGGGATTTCCCTCTATCTTGGCACTGCAGTCCAAGGATTCACGGACATCGATGGGCGAATCTTGGTAAATTTATCGGAAGGGCAGCAATTGGACGCAGATATGGTTCTCTTGTCTATTGGCGTACGTCCTAACACGCGGTTGGCTGAGCAGTCAGGGTTGGCATTGGGAGAAAGGGGCATACAGGTGAACGAGTACTTGCAGACTTCTGATGCATGCATCTATGCGGTAGGAGATGCCATTGAATATCCTCATCCCCTTACGGGGCGGCCGTGGCTAAATTTCTTAGCGGGTCCTGCCAATAGGCAAGCACGAATCGCAGCGAACAATATGGTTCTTGGCAATTTAGAACGATATGAAGGAAGTATCGGGACAGCGGTGGCAAAGATATTTGGTATCAGTGTGGCTGTGACGGGTCTGCCAGCCAAGCGGTTAAAGGCATTAGGAATAGACTATGCCTCATCCACCACGACCACAGTTGCTCATGCGAGTTACTATCCTGGGGCATTCCCACTTACTACAAAGTTAATATTCGATGTCCATACAGGAAAGGTCTATGGTGCACAATGTATCGGTCATGATGGAGCAGATAAGCGTATTGACGAAATAGCCATGGTGATCAAACATCAGGGAACGGTAGCAGATTTGATGTCCCTTGAACAGGCGTATGCACCCCCATTCTCTTCAGCAAAGGATCCGGTAGCTATTGCAGGATATGTAGCAGGGAATATCCTCAATGGCTCGATGCCTGTTGTATATTGGCGGTGGTTACGGGATCAAGACAAAAAGACGATTACGCTGGTTGATGTACGTACACCCCAGGAGTATCAGTTGGGTACTATAGAAGGGGCGGTTAACATCCCTTTGGATGATTTACGTGGGCGCCTTGACGAGATTCCCCATGACAAACCGGTTGTGGTGTTCTGTGCAGTAGGGTTGCGTGGCTACCTTGCCCAGCGTATTCTTTTAGGACGTGGATATCAGCAGGTGAGAAACTTGTCAGGAGGGTATAAGCTTTATGCCTCTGCTACCCATCCGATTGTTCCTCCTTCCCCAAGAAAAGACGTCGTAGCGGTGGAAAAGAACCACCCGACAGATTCTGTTCTCCATTTAGATGCTTGTGGATTGTCATGTCCTGGACCCATTCTCAAACTGAAACAGACAATGGATGGAATGACGGCTGGCTCCTGTGTAGAGGTGACGGCTACGGATCCAGGATTCCCTCGTGATGCACAGGCATGGTGTGAGAGTACAGGCAACCATTTCGTCCGAGAGTCGGAAAAGGAAGGCCTATACCATGTCGTAGTGCGTAAAAGACAAGAGAAGGGAGAGGGATTCGAGCCTCCGGTAATCAGCATGCCCGGCAACAAGACCTTTATCATGTTTAGTGATGACCTTGACCGTGCTATAGCCACTTTTGTCCTTGCCAATGGCGCGGCAGCTATGGGAAAGAAAGTTTCTATCTTCTTTACGTTTTGGGGATTGAATGTCATCAAAAAAGAGAAAAAGCCACGTGTGCGCAAAGATCTCTTTGGAAAACTGTTTGGTTGGATGATGCCTTCTTCCTCTCATCGCCTTCATCTCTCCCAGCTGAGTTTTATGGGGCTGGGAGACAGCATGATGCGTTTTGTCATGCGGAAGAAGGGAATTGATTCATTGGAAGAACTGAGACAAAAAGCCCAGGAAGCGGGTGTGGAATTCATTGCTTGCCAGATGACCATGGAGATGATGGGCATCGCAAAGGAGGAGCTTTTGGACGGAGTAACCGTAGGAGGAGTAGCCACCTACATGCAGCGTGCGGAACAATCGAATGTTAACTTGTTTATTTGATCTTGGGATGTTTGATAAAAAGAAAATGTGTCGTTTGCGCGATATCTATCGCGCCATTTCGGGAGTAGAGAGTCATATGGAAGCAGCTTTTGGCCTTAATTTGAATGAGGCTATGCTGCTTTGCCAGTTGAGTGAGAACGCCAACCTGACAGCAGGCGAGATTAGTGAACGCTTAGGATTAACACAGTCGAACGCTTCGAAGGTGATTCGTTCCTTAGAAAGAAAGAAGTTGCTGCAACGTTCTTTTGACAGGAAGGACAAGCGGGTGATGCATTACCAGCTGACCAAGGCCGGGAAGGAGAAATTGCAGGAAGTAGACTGTGAACATCTTTCCGTTCCTCCGCTTCTCCAAAAGGTGATAGGGGAATAAGACAATTACGCGTCTTGTTGTTCTCCACCTCCTTGGGAGTGGGCAGACGAAGGATCCTGGCGATATTGTTTTGGGGTGAGACCAGTTCTTTGCTTAAAGATTCTAGCGAAGTATACAGGGTCATTGAATCCCGTGTTGTAAGCAACTTCAGCGATCGTACATGTATCCTTTTCCAGATACATCATAGCTTTCTTCAACCGAAAGTCGCTCACAAATTCCTTAGGTGATAATCCTGTGAGTGTCTTCAGCTGGTTATAGAAGGATGTCCGAGACAGGCGGCTTTGCGATACCATGTCGTCGATTTTCATATTCGAATCGGAGTAGTGTGACTCCAACCAGTCTAAGAGTTTCTTGACAAATTCATAGTCGTCATCCCGTTGGAAAGCTATCTCCTGTGGACCGACTTTAAGGACGCGCATCTGCTCGATTTGTCGTCTTTTATTTTCATCTCTCCAGTAAAGGAAAAAAGAAATTCCGATTACAATCAGGAAGAAATAAATGAGCAGGGCGGTGGTGGATGCAAATAAGTAGGGAGGAACGACAACGGTAACCGTGCGTTCATCGTATTTTCCGGGCGATTCTAACAGGAAAGCCTTAACGCGAAAGTGATAAGTACCAGCAGGAATGTCGCTGAAGCTGACGGTTCTTGTGGCATCCGCATTCTTCCATCTATCATCGTATCCTTCTAACATATACTGATAGTGGACACGGTGTTGCAACTGATAGTTGAGAGAAGTAAACCGGAAGGCAAAGACACTGGTCCTGGAAGGAAGCCTGACGAAATTACTGTCTGGGACGTAATAGTCGTAGGTCTTGTTGAGGCGAGGCGACATCAACTGGTCGTTGACAAAAAAATCCGTGATTTGGAGTCGCAGCATGCTACCTTTCTGAGTAGTCAATTTGGACCGGTCAACGATATAAAAACCGTTCAGCGTGCCAAATAGCATCTTGCCATTAGGCAACGTGATAGCAGAACCCTCCGAACAAGCCACTCCACCAACTCCGTCTTGCATGGTAAAATTAGTCAGGAGTTTTTTCTGTGTGTCGTAAGAGCAAATGTTCTGATCAGAGGAGAACCATACATCTCCATTCTTGGAGAAAGTAATCCCCCGGATCTCATCGGACGGTAATCCACTTTCTTGGTTAAAGGTCTCAAACTTCCATTTTCCCTCTTTGTCTTTTCCTAATGTATGACAGAGTCCACCACCATTTGTGGCTATCCATAAGGAACCATCGTGTGCCCTGACAATTTGGATGATGTCGTTATTGGCAAGTTGTCCACCTTTTTCCTCTGTCTGCTGTAGTGGCGTTGCGGACACGCCAAGGTGCCCATGGCGAGTTAAGATCAGAATACCATCGGTAGTCCCTGCCCAAATTTGGCCTTCCGGTCCTTGGCAGATAGTCCTTACTTTCTGATAATCTTTAGAGGGATAATGCATTCCTTGCCAGTTGTTTCGGTTTAGGAATTGAATATTCAGTTTCCCTTCCGCGTTCTTGGTGGTTCTGATTAAGTTGACGCCACCTCCGTAGGTAGCTACCCAGATGTTTCCTTTCCTGTCTTGGACAGTTTCATAGACAGCATCAGAATTGAGGTGAAAGTCAGATTTGTCTTGGGACGTGAAATGATGAAGGGTATTGTCCTTGTACAAGAACAGTCCCATGTCCTTATTGCTGATCCAGATGCTGCCCTCATGATCCCATGATAAACCATAGATGCGTCCTCCGAGATGGAGGATGCGGACAGGTTTCTTTCCATCTGTACCCCGATAGAAAAACACATCCCCTCTTTTATTGCTGAGGATGGTTTGGTGATGGATGGGGTCGTATAGCATCCCTCTCACTTCGTTGATTCCAAACGCTTTGGATTCTGGCGCTACGTATTGCCGCCGGATACGCTCATTCATTAATTCCAGTTTCTCCAGTCCCCGCCTGTTGGTAGACATCCATAGAACTCCTTCTGGCAATGCCAGATAGGTCGCTACTGTATTAGACAGATTCCAAGAATTGTCTGGACTATTATAGAAGTATTTGAAATCATCATGTTTTCTATCGTAATAACCAAATCCTCCATGATTCATTTTTGCCCACAGTAGGTTGCCAAACTCATAAAGGGTAGCCCCATGTGTGTCGGATTCTGGCGCAGGCACCTCCTGCGTAAATTCTCTTTTGCTGGCATCTACAGGATTATAGCGTGAGATTCCTTCTTTCTGGGTCGTATACCAGATGATGCCATGTGAGTCGACATTTAGTGAGGTAATCGGTTCCTGTCCCAATGAGACATGTCTGGTGACCCGATACGGAAAGGTAGAGGAAAGAACAAATAGTTCTCCGCCATGAGTTCCTATGTACAAGTCGTTCCGGTATAAGGTCATTGCGGAAAGGTCTTGAGAAGGGACAGTCCTGATCCACTCGATCTTTCCTGTCTCCACGTTAAGAGCAGCGAGCCCTTTTGTCGTCACAATCCATAGTTGGTTTGTGTGCCCACTTACCATCTTCTTGATTTCCAAATGATGGAGAGGAAAGAGTCGGTGGTGGATTTGTTGGTCAGAGAGTCTTAGCTGATAGATGCCTTTTCCTTGGATATAAGAATAGACATGCCCATCAGTGGAGACGGTAATGGGTAGCGTGCTAATGAAATTGCTGCCATCTTTCATGTTGCGGAACGGATTCTCAATGCAATCCGTTTTCCTGTTTAAGACAAAGATACGGTTGTCATACATCCTCATCCAGATGTTTGACCCTGTATCTGCCGCAATCTCCAAGATGCGGTTGTGGAGAAACGGTATCCCACTTGCAGTACCAGTTGTATAATTGAAGAAATGATATCCATCGTACCTGCAGAGTCCGTTCCATGTAGAAATCCATATATATCCGTATTTGTCTTGGATAATATCTGACACTGCATTACTCGTCAGGCCATTTTCTGTAGAATAATGACTGAGCATGGCCTGCAATCCTTGGGTATGACCATACAGTGTGTGCAAGAAAGCGAAAATGATCAGTAAAATTTTTCTCATTGCTTAGTAGGATCGTTCCTCGTGTGCTAAGGTACGAAAAAAATAAGAGAAAGGAGCAATGTTGACAGAAATTAACGTTGCTCCTTCCTACTTTATAGGGCAATATCTTGTAAAATTTCTTCTAATGTCGGATGTGTATGGATGATTTGCCCAAGTTCTGTCAGCTTTATATCTTCATTCATCAATGCCGCTATCTCCTGTACCAGATCCGCGGCATGTGCACCATAGATATGGCATCCAATGATCTTGTCATCCGTATCCGTGAGGAGCTTTACCATGCCCTCCGTCGCATTCATGGCTAAAGCCTTGCCATTCGAACGATAATAGCCTTTATGGCAGACATAGGGAATGGACAGGTCCTTGCATTGTTGCTCCGACTTACCTACGCTGGCAGCTTCGGGATTTGTGAAGATGGCAGAAGGGATAATATCGAAGCGGATATGATCCTTCTTCCCCAAGATCGCATTGATAGCCCGGAACCCTTGGAAGGTGGCGACATGGGCAAGCATCATCTTCCCATTGACATCACCAATGGCATAAATTCCGTCAACATTGGTACTCATGTTCTCATCAACGATAATCCCTTTCTTGTCATAATTGACCCCTATGATATCCAGGCCCAGTCCGTCAATGTTTGCACCTCTTCCTGTTGCCACGAGTACGGTATCGGCATCTAATGATAGAATCTTACCTTTTTTCTCAAAGGTAACTGTCAGTCTTTGTCCGCTTCTTTCGATCTTCTGAACGCCAGACTGCAGATGAAATTCTATCCCTTTGTGCTCTAATGTCTTGCGGAGCCTTTTGGCAATATCGCTATCGAGGGTTGGGATACATTCCTTTAGGAACTCGATGACAGTCACTTTACTTCCGAAGCTATGGAAGATCGATGCGAATTCCATTCCAATGACTCCCGCCCCGATAATGCAGAGTTCTTGAGGTATATGGTCAATGTCAAGCATTTCTGTAGAGGTGATGACTCCCGGGATGTCAATGCCTTCCACGGGTGGCATCTTGGCATGAGATCCAGTAGCAATGATGATGTGTGGTGCACTGTATTCCTCATCGTTGGCAATGACCGTGTTCTTGTCCTTAAACTGAGCCTTCCCTTTCACCAAATGGATATTGGGAGAAGAGAGCAGTGTCCTCACGCCTTCTCGTAGTTGCAGCACTACCTGTTGCTTTCTTTCCATGATTTGATGGAAGTCGATGTCATAGTGGAGGTTTTTGAGTCCATAGGTCTCACCCTCTTGCAACTGGTCAATTAACTCAGCATGTTTGCAGAACGTCTTTGTAGGGATACATCCGCAGTTTAGGCATGTCCCTCCAGGTTCATTCTCCTCGATGATGGTTACTTCAAGCCCGTTCTTCGCTGCATATTCGGCAGCGCGATACCCTCCGGGCCCACTGCCGATGATGATGACGTCAGTCTTTGTCATTCGCCAATTGTTTATAAGTTACGATAGGATCTTTAGCTGCCAACACGTCATCTGCACGTGATATAGGCGTATGATGAGGCGCTGATTTCACGTATTCAGGATTTTCGGTAGCCTCTCTTGCTATTTTGTGCATGACATCACAGAATCCGTCAATAGTATCCTTACTTTCGTTCTCCGTGGGCTCAATCATCAGAGACTCATGGAAAAGTAGAGGGAAATAGATGGTAGGAGCATGGTATCCATAGTCAAGCAGTCTCTTGGCGACATCCATGGTCGTTACGCCCGTGCTCTTGTCTTTCAGTCCGTTGAATACAAATTCATGCTTACAAAGACCTGGTATGGGGAGTTCATAGGCATCTTTTAATACCTCTTTAATATAGTTGGCATTAAGCGTGGACAAAGGTCCTACTAACTTGATATTTTCTTTGCCCAGTGTCAGGATATAAGCTAAGGCTTTCAATTCCACGTTGAAATTACCAAGGAAAGCACCGATATGGTTTTGACGAATATCATAGCCTTCAAGGTTGTTCTCGATTACGAACTTTCCGTCCTTATCCTTGATTACCCTGGGCTTAGGAAGAAATTCTTCCAGTCCTTTGCGTACGCCTACGGGACCACTTCCCGGTCCTCCTCCTCCATGAGGCGTAGAGAAAGTCTTGTGTAGATTGATGTGCATGACATCAAATCCCATGTCTCCGGGTCGGCAAGCACCGAGCATCGGGTTGAGATTTGCCCCATCGTAATACATGAGTCCCCCACATCCGTGTACCAGTTGTGCAATCTCTGGTATTTCCTTTTCAAAGAGCCCGAGGGTATTGGGATTTGTCATCATCATGGCTGCGATGTCGTCTCCTAACAGTGGTTTCAAGTCTTCAACGTCAACCAGTCCTTCGGGCGTGCTCTTTACCTCTACGACTTCCAGTCCGCAAACTGCTGCTGAGGCAGGGTTTGTGCCATGGGCAGAATCCGGGATGATCACCTTGGTACGTTTCTCATCTCCCCGGCTCTTATGATAGGAACGGATCGTCATCAAGCCTGTCAGTTCGCCATGCGCACCGGCGCAAGGATTCAAAGTAAATTCACTTAATCCAGAGATCTCTGCCAAGGCTTGTTGCAGTTCGTAATATGCCTCTAGTGCCCCTTGGCAGGTTTCAACAGGCTGCAAGGGATGCAGGTTGACAAAGTCAGGCAGAGAAGCTATCTCCTCATTGATGCCAGGATTATATTTCATGGTGCAACTTCCCAAGGGATAGAATCCATTGTCCACACCAAAGTTGTTTTCACTCAGATTTGTGTAATGGCGTACAACCGTCATCTCATCACACTCTGGCAGTTCTGCGTCTGCCTCTCTCTTCAATCCAGATGGGATCTCATAATGGCCGAAGCGATTCTTCGGCAGGCTGTATCCTTTGCGTCCTGGATGGGAGAGTTCAAATATCAGGTTTCCGTATAATTTGTTATTCATGATGATGAGGCTTTAAAAGAGTTTAGGATTCAAGGTTAAGGCAACGAGCTTGTCGATCTCTTCCTTGGTTCTTTTTTCCGTAACGGCAAACATCAGCGTATCATCGCTCACCTTGATGCCGCCCAAGATACCATGATGGATGAAATGTTGTTGCAATGCATCCACGTCATGATCATATTTCATGCAAAACTCATTGAAGAAAGGCTGTTCGTAAAGAAGATGGAAATGCCCGGTCTTCTGTAGTTCTTCACAAAGATAATGCGCTCCATCATAAGATAATTGGGCAGCTTCCTTGATACCTTCCTTTCCCATAATGGACATGTAGATTGTGGCATAGAGAGTCATCAGGCTCTCGTTAGAGCAGATATTGGATGTGGCCTTTTGACGGCGGATATGCTGTTCGCGAGCTTGGAGGGTAAGTACGAACACGCGTTGTCCATTCTTGTCGACTGTCTTTCCGACGATTCGTCCCGGCATCTTCCTCATCAGCTTTTCTGTCGTGCACATATAGCCGAAGTAAGGACCACCGAACTGCATAGGAAGACCTAACGACTGTCCATCGCCCACAGCTACGTCGGCGCCCCATTCTCCTGGTGTTTTCAGCAAGGCGAGATCAGCAGCCACACTGTTGATGATCAGCAAAGCCTTTTGTGCATGGCACGCATCGGCAAGTCCGGAGAAATCCTCAATGATGCCATAGCGATTAGGCTGTTGGACAACAACGCCAGCGACGCCACCTGCCGTAAGCTTTTGCTCAAGGTCTGTGCGATCGGTGATGCCATCGCATGCCTTGACCATGACGATATCGACACCGTGGAAGTAGGCGTAGGTTCTGATGACTGCGAGTGTCTTAGGGTCAATCGTGTCGGAAACTAATACCCGGTGGGCTTTCTTTGCTATCGCATTTGCCATTAACACGGCTTCGGCAGTGGCTGTTGTCCCATCATAGAGAGAGGCATTGGAAATGTCCATTCCAGTGAGCTCTGCCATCATGCTTTGGTATTCGAAGATGTAATGCAGTGTCCCCTGGGAAATCTCTGCTTGGTAAGGAGTATAACTGGTCAGGAACTCAGAACGCTCAACCAGTTGTGGAATGACGGATGGCGTGTAATGATCGTAAACGCCAGCACCTGCGAAGACGGTAAGTTGCTGGTTCTTCTGCCCCAGTTCCTTGAACATCTGTCGCAGTTCGATCTCGCTTTTGGCTTCCGGCAGGTTGTATTCCTTCCGGAAGCGGATGCTTTCCGGGACATCAGCATACAAGTCGTCAAGCGACTTGATGCCAATCTTCTTGAGCATCAGGGCGATATCTTCTTCTGTATGAGGAAAATATTTGTAAGTCATCATGCCTCTATTTTATTCTTGCTGCTTGTTGCAGAAATCCTCATATCCTTTGGCATCCATCAGGTCCTTCAATTGATCGGGTTCAGACAATTGGACTTTGATAATCCAGTTTCCGAAAGCATCCTTGTTGAGGAGTTCCGGTTGGTCTTCAAGAGCCTCGTTCACTTCAACGACAGTTCCGCTGACTGGCGCATTCAGGTCGCTGGCTGCCTTGACGCTTTCCACGGCTCCGAATTCCTCTCCGGCTTCTACCTCGTCATCCACGTCTGGCATGTCCACGTAAACAACATTGCCCAATGCATTCTGGGCGTAGTCTGTAATACCAATATAACCATATTCTCCTTCTACACGAACATATTCGTGTGACTCACTATAATAGAGTCCTTCAATAACTTTAGCCATAGTAATTTCCTTATATTAATGAATTGATGTCTTTACTTATGATAATGTTTATCGTAGAATTTTTTCTTCACGATGGTACCTGGGAACGTTTTCTTTCGAATCTGGACTTCTACTTTGTCCCCAAGTTTCAAGCTACTGTCTACCAAGGCAACGGCGCAGCTCTTGTCTACGGAAATCAAGCGATAACCCGTTGTGACTGTTCCCACTTCCTTTCCGTCTTTCAGGACCGGATATCCATGGCGAGGAACAGCGTGTCCCTCTAATTCTATTCCACGTAGCCTTTGGGCGACTCCATTCTCCTTTTGCTGGGTGATCGCATCCTTGCCAATGAACTCTTCCTTGTCTAACTTGCAGAACATGCTGAGTCCTGCCATGACCGGTGAGATGTCCTTGCTCAGTTCGTCACCATAGAGTGGAAGACCTACCTCAAAGCGAAGCGTATCACGGCACCCCA
The DNA here is from genome assembly GCA_905210845.1 of uncultured Prevotella sp. Lineage (GTDB taxonomy): Bacteria > Bacteroidota > Bacteroidia > Bacteroidales > Bacteroidaceae > Prevotella. The sequence continues at coordinate 545 of CAJLYG010000029.1, read as the reverse complement.
ATCCACAGGGTACACAGCGCTTGCTTGCCAAGAGCTTGTCCCATTGCTTGCGGATAAAGTCATGGGAGCCATAAATTTCAAATCCATCTTCACCCGTATAGCCTGTGCGGCTTATGATAACAGACTCTCCATCTACATCAATGGTCTTTGATGTATAGAAAACCAGTTCCTTGCAAGGCAATCCTAAGACCTCTTCCATGACACCTTCCGATTCTGGGCCTTGTACAGCCAATTGCCCATAGTAATCAGACCGATGGTCGATGGTAACGTCAAATCCCTCAGCATTTTCTTTCATCCAAGCCACATCCTTGTCGATGTTGGCAGCATTAATGACAATGAAGAAGTTTTGGTCTGCCATCTTATAAACAAGCAGGTCGTCAACCGTACCTCCGTCAGGATAGAGCATCATGCCATAGTAAATCTTATGGATAGGTGCATCCTTGATGTCGTTTGTGAAGATGTGGTTAACATAACGTTCTGCATCCTTTCCAGTCACGACGACTTCTCCCATGTGCGGGGAGTGGAAATTTCCCCAAGACTTTTTC
>CAJLYG010000028.1 GCA_905210845.1 uncultured Prevotella sp. | reverse complement strand
GGGGGGAGTTGAGTACCAGGTTGAGGATGTCGCGGCCCTTATGATGGTTGAGAACCCATTTGATGACGAACTGTCTTATCTCGCCCACCTTGATTCTCTTCACCACATTGCCGTCGATATAGATGTATTCCGGGTTGTCGCTGTTGTCGTCCTTCAGCGCACGGAAACCATTCAAGGCAAGGAAATTGTAGAGACATGCGGTGTCTATCTCATATTTCTTCTTTCCGTCCTTGGTGAGCCATTCCACCCAGAATCTTGCGGGCAGGGCATTGGCCATGAGGTTTTTGAAGTCTTTCTTCTCTGATCGCAGTGCCATCCAGTCGCGCAGGTCCTTGCGGCTGTGGCCGCGGTTGTCCTTATATTCGGCCAGCCAGTCGGGGAGCCAGACGGTATGGATGTCGATGTATGTCAGTGCCAGCTCTGTTCCCTTGCGGCGGCCGGTCTCGTCTATGTCAGGGATGTTATACAGCACATCGACATATTTCATGATCTCACGGTATTCATCGGCTGAGAGCCGGTAGGTCTCAGAGTTGAACCAAAGCGGATGATAGCCCATCGACTGGCAGCAGAGCGAGTCACGCTCACCGGAACAGATGAATGCTTCCGGCAGTTTCTTCTCTTTATAAGGCTTGTCATCGTCGTGGGTGCGCTGCCATTCCTTTTCCTCCTCGGCATTCATTTTGTGGTATGCATCCTTCAGCTCTGACAGACCGTTGATATAACGCTGAGGTTTCTTCCCTGCAGGCGTATATGAGAAACGGAATCCTTTCTCGCAGTTCAGTGGCTCGTAAACCTTGTAGAACTTGATTTCTTCTTGACCATTTCCCCCTTCCCTAACCAAGCATTCACGCATGAAGATGGGATAGTGGGCATTGGAGTATTTCACCGTTGCCTTGCGGTTCTTCACGTTGCTGATCCATTTTACCGAATACCAGTGCAGCGTATCGACGGTGCCCTGGGTCACCTTAGGACCAAGGATATGAAGTTCCTCCTCGGTAAACTTTTCATTTAGCTCGAAAGAGCGCGATCCGTCCGTCTCATCCTGCCTGGCATCGCGCTGGCGGATATCCGGTTTGTTGAATGTATGGTCAAGCTCGTCCTTCACTCCGTACTGGGCGGCAAGTTGCAGCAGTGCCTCGTTGAACTGGCTCTGTCGCATGCCTTTATAGTTCATGTACACGCTGATGCCGTTCTCGCCCTTGCCATCACCACCGAAGTCTGTCACCTGCCAGATCCTGCCATATCTTTTGGAATCGAACTCACGCAGGTTTGCTGATGGCGTGCGCTCGTTGCGGATGGCAAAGTGTTTCTTCGTATTCACGCAATCCTTCGCCTGGGGATAGCAATCGAGGATGATGTCGAGCCCTCCGTGGGTGGCATTCAAGATATCTTCAACTTTAATCATAATCTTATCGTTTTCTCTACAAAAATAGCTCACCGTCCCGATGGCGGAAAAGACTTACACCAGCAATGCATCAAGGTCGCGCTGAGGAATGCGCTCCAACTCATATCCATTAATGCTTTCTGGTTCTGAAAGACCATTTATTCCGCCGACCTGAATTACGTCAAAGTCATCGTCTTTGCTCCAATATGCAAGAGGCGTAGTTTCCCAGCATCGACCGTCTCCGGTGAAGACTACGATATTCCCTATGTGCCTATCATCGTTCTTGTTCTCAGGGTCATCATCCTTTATGGCACAGATGAAAATGTCTACTTCACTTCCTTTTGTCAGTCTTACTTCCAATTTCTCCAGACCGAGGCGGTCGATCTGCTTTTCCATTTCAGCTATTTTCATTCTTGTTTGATTTTGATTTTTCGTTATTCAACCTTTACATGGTTTTGTTTTGTCATATTGGACATATTTTTTCAACTTTCTGCACCAGCGTCCGTTGATGCTATTCCGCCCATCAGCGCAGACGGAACATTCTTGTGGGGGATATTCATGCTTTCTCATGCCGTTCATTTTCCGGGAATAGATATTCCTCCGGTATGCCAAGCGATCTGGCTATGACCTTGCGCTTTAACCTGTCAGGCACGGCTGATCCATTTACCCAACGGTAGACTGTAGCCAGCGTTACGCAGCACTCGTCTTTCAGCATAAGGATTGCGTCCTGCCTTTTGTTGGGCAAGGATTTCATGTAATCTCTGAATGTCATTTTTTCCTGTTTCTTCATTGTTATATGGAATAATTGTTGTATTTTAGCGATGTGAATATTTTATATCGGTGCAAATATCGCACAATTATTTTAATTAAGCAAATAATTGCGTGATTATTTTTAATTGTCGCGTGAATTGCCTTAAACTATAGTGGAAATGGAAGAATTGGAGACTGTTAATCAGAGAATCAAGTATGCAATGGAGCAAGAAGGGCATACTGTGTCCTCTTTGGCAAGGAAATGCCATCGACCGGACAACACGATAAGGAGCGTGATCGGCAAGGAAAGAAACCTTCGGGTTGACGTTCTTGAGGATATTATAAAGGCTTTCGATGGCAAGTACGATGCGAATTTCTTCGTGATGGGGCAGCTGCCAACGCCCATGTTGGATGCAGACAAAGATATAAAGAAGCTGCACGCCATCATTGATCGTCTGACTCGGCAGAATGAACAACTGACAAACAGATTGCTCGAGCTAACACAACCTGGGAACAATAAAACGGTGCCTGGTGATACCGCTATACCCAAAGTGATGTAAGTATGGCGGTCGACTGATCATGTGCGGCAAGCGAAGAAAAAGGACATTTTATTCAAATAATTGCATGACAGAATCATATAATTGTTTGAATGATAGCTTGTTAGCGCATGAAAATCTCGGTGAAAACTCGGCAAATAAAGCGTTTATTGAAATTCTTGGCCTATTGATTATCAGTGAGTTAGGTGTGACCAATCAGGATCTCGGTTTTCTGCTAATCCCGACGGATGAGAAAGGAGCCGTCAGTCTTTTGATTACGGCTCCTTTTATTTTTCCTTTGATTGTAATCCCATCCTCTTTCCTATTCTGCTGAAGGAACATTCGCCATCTCCTGATGGACTCTTCTCTCCGTGGGCATCTGACTTTGTCACATGTCGACCTTTGGGAAATGTCATGTTTCTTGAAAGGGGATACACGATCATCTACACATGGCAGTGTCACATGCCTTTTAGGAGGTGACCTTTCGCCTTGTTGGAGATGACCTTTTAGGAGGCAGGAGATGGCCTATTGCGAGCCAATAGATGACCTCCTGTAAAACAGGAGATGACCCCTATAGAAATAGTGGAATTCTGCTGGCTGCAAAGGGAGCGTATCTCTCATTACATTGGATGATCCATAAGAACTATATATTATACTCATTTTGGAATGATATCCTTGCTAATTCGTTCGATTTGATAACTTTTTAGAGAAAAAAAGTTTCATTTTATTTGTAACTTATGATATTTTCTTTTATTTTTGCAACTGAGTAAGTTATGGACCAAATGAGTAAGAGAGATGAACAGGTTCTTTTTTGACACATTTTCAAGGCAGGCCTTATCGGAGCTACACCGATACAGAGCCGTCATGTTTAGTCCTACGAAACAGTGATGTCTGGTAACTTGTTGAGTTTAAAGTTTTCATCACATTTCTAACGATTAAACATGCACATATTATGGAAAAGGTAACTATCCAGGAAGTAGAGTCTTGGCTCATGAAGTTATATACTGCCAGCCAAGAGAGTATTACACCCGAAGAGCGTCGTGAGCAGAACATGTATGCCACGATGGTTGAGCGTCCGGAAGACAAGAGATTCCTTGTCAAGATGCTTGATGAGAGCTCGCAGATACGCGACAATCGCAAGCTCGCCCTGCGCATTAGGACGCTCATCGGCGAGTTTGGCGTCCCCGAGTTTCTTAATGCCCGTGACAGGTGGCTTTTTAAGATGTACTATTCCTTTGGCTATCATTTTTATCCTATCGCCATTCCCATTATCAAGAAGCGCCTTCGTTCTGACACCTCACGTGTCATCCTCAATGCCGCACGGCCGGCCCTGACCAAGCACTTGGCTGAGCGGAACCACGAGAACATCGGGCAGAATGTTAACCTCCTCGGCGAGGTGGTGCTTGGAAACGAGGAGGCGGATCGCCGTTACGAGAATACCATCGAAGCCCTCAAGCAGGCTGACATCAACTATATTTCGGTTAAGATCTCGGGTATCTATGCCCAGACCCATGCCTTGAACTATGAAGAGTCCTTCCCGGAATTGGTGAGGCGCATGTCTACGCTGTATCAGACTGCCATCGACTATCCTTATGTGGATGAGAAAGGGGAGAAGCACCCGAAGTTTGTCAACCTCGACATGGAAGAATACAAGGACTTCGACTTGACCATCCGCGTGTTTAAGGCTACCTTGTCAAAGCCGGAATTCCTCCATTATTCCGCCGGGATCGTCGTGCAGGCCTACCTTTACGACGCATGGGACTTCCAGAGTGACCTGCTATCGTTCGCCAAGGAGCGTTGCCAGCGTGGCGGAGCCCCGATCAAGATGCGTATCGTCAAAGGTTGTAACTTAGACATGGAGACGGTTACCTCATCCCTGCGTGGCTGGCCTTCTCCAGTGCGACCCAACAAGACAGAAGTGGATGCCAACTATCTGCACATCATCGAACGGGGCTTGTTGCCTGAGAACGCACAGTATCTGCACATCGGCATGGCATCACACAACCTCTATACCATTTCCTATGCCTATCTGCTCACGCAGAAATACCATACGCCAAAGGAGACGTTCTGCTTTGAGATGCTCGAAGGAATGGCCGACCATGTCTGGCGTGCGCAGAAGAAGCTCGGCAACCATGTCATCCTCTATGCACCTGTCGTCCACGACGAGCAGTTCCTCTATGCCGTGTCATACCTTGTGCGCAGGATGGATGAAAACACAGCTCCCGACAACTTCCTGACCCATTCGTTCAACCTTAAGCCAGGTACGGAGACTTGGGAGTTCCTCCGTAAGCAGTTTGAGGAAGCCTATGCGATCAAGGATAACCTTTCGCATACGCCCACCCGTACCCAAGATCGTCGCAAGCCTTATGTCCCCATGCCCCCACAGGAGGTGATGGTGAATGAACAGGACACGGATTTCGACCGCGAATGCAACCAGGAATGGCAACGTGATATCTTTAAGAAATGGAAGAAAAGCGCGACTGACAAGCCAGCCATCATCCCTACGCAGATTGGTGATAAGACGGTGGTGAACGACAATCGCTATTCTTATTTTGATCGTAGTCAGGAGGAAGAGGTAAAGATCTGTGAGATGTCTCGGGCGAATGCCGAGCAAGTGGGAGAGATCATCAAGATCGCTGCCGCAGACCCAGGTCATTGGCGTGAGACCACCATTGAGGAACGGCACCGGATCATGTATGATGCCGCGAACCGCTTAGGCGACTTGCGAGGCGATCTCATTGGTTGCATGTGTGCCATTACGGGAAAGACCGTTGTCGAGGGTGACGTGGAAGTGTCGGAAGGCATTGACTATTGCCGGTTCTATACGACGTCGATGAAGAAATTCTATGCCTTGAAGGATATCGACATCCAAGCCAAGGGCACGGTACTTGTCATCTCACCTTGGAACTTCCCTTGCGCGATTCCATGTGGTGGTATCGTGGCTGCCTTGGCTTCAGGCAATACCGTGATCCTGAAACCAGCTACGGTGGCAGCCCCGATGGCTTTTCGCCCAGGCCTTTTGGGGTGCTGGTGTGCCTAAGGAGGCCTTGCAGGTGGTCATCACGGAAAGGGATGCTCTTCCCAAGCTGACCCAGGCACCCGAGATCAAGCATATCATCCTCACGGGTGGCACTGAGACGGCACAGTCTATTCTCAAGGCGAAGCCCGATATGCCACTGTCTGCAGAGACCGGTGGCAAGAATGCCATCATCATCACGGCTTCCGCCGACATGGATCACGGCATTATGTGCGCGTGCCATTCCGCGTTCGGCAATGCAGGACAGAAGTGCTCTGCCTGCTCTTTGCTGTTGGTGGAGCGGTCAGTGTACGAGCGTCCCGACTTCCGTGAGAAGCTCAAGGACTGCGCGACCAGCCTGAAGGTGGGCGGTGTATGGGATGCTGGCAACATCGTAGGACCGATGATTACCAATCAAAACGAGAAGTTGCTCCATGCCCTTAATGAATTGGAACCCGGCGAGTCATGGTTAGTGCCGCCTCGCTTCATTGACAAGAAGAAGTATATCTTAGCACCAACCGTGAAAATGGGAGTCAGTCCCAAGAACTTCTCTTTCCGTACAGAGCTTTTCGGTCCGATGCTCTCCGTTGCTCCCTTCGATACCTTGGATGAGGCGATCCGACTCGTTAATGGACTGGACTACGGTCTGACCTCGGGCATACAGACCCTCGATGAGAACGAACGCAGACATTGGCGTGATACCATCATGGCAGGAAATCTCTATATCAACCGTGGCATCACGGGCGCGATTGTCAACCGCCAGCCTTTCGGCGGGATGAAACTCTCCGCCTTTGGACCGGGTATCAAGGCGGGTGGACCCAACTACTGCCAGCAGTTTACTGTGATCACTGACAAGAAAGGCTCGAAGACAGACTATCGCAAGAGCTATGCCGAGGCTTGGGAGCAGGAGTTCCGTGACCCGCGTGACTGGAATCAGTGTAGTGGTGAGCAGAATGTGTTCCGCTATTTGCCGCTGCAAGGGGGAATGGCCTTGCGCCTGTTCAAGGACGATACTGTCGACCAAGCTCTCATGGTGGCGATGGCTGCCCATCTCTGTGGCACGCCACTTACCGTCAGCATCGCCCCGGATGACAACCGGCAAGGCTTGGAGGATGATCTCAAGAAGGTAGGAGCCACCTTGAAAAAGGAGACCTTAGATGACTTCATTGCCACGATGCCAAACTATGAGCGCATTCGTACCTGCTCGCCGGATATCCCGGAAGCACTCTACAAGCGAGCTGCCGACACGAATAAATTTATCGCTACCGAGGTGCCGGTCAAGGAGGGACGCGTGGAACTCATCCATTATCTCAAGGAGCAGAGTATAGCCTTTGAGTATCATCGCTATGGTAGTGGACAGGACCATGCCCCGAAGATTGAAGAGGAATATCATTAGAGTTGATTTCTTGAAGTATTGTTATGATTCGATTGATGCAGAGGCAGTCCCGCGCGGGCTGCCTTTGTTTTTGCCAGTTCAGGATCCTTTTCCTCTTTTTTCATTGCGTCTTTCAAGATAAAATTCCTATCTTTGCAACGTGAGTCAATTGAAGAGGTTTTCCGGTAGGTTGAAGGAAGGGTAGGGATACGCTTCTCCATCCGAAGGATAGCTTCCTATAAATAGGATTATAGAATGAAGAAAGAAATTCTCATGTGTATGATGATCGCCGTCTTGTGCGTGTCGTGCGCCACGAAGTTGACGCCGACAGAGAAAGCGGCACGGCAGGAGCTTCAGGCGAATGCCGTCTCAAAGGCTTTGGAAAATCGCGATTATACGATTGGCATCAATTATGTCTACCCGCGTCGTGGACCCGGCAAGACTTTGGAATATGGCTATGATGTCACGGTCAGGAACGACAGCCTGATCTCTTACCTCCCGTATTTCGGGCGCGCTTATCGTCTCCCTTATGGAGGAGGAACTGGACTGAACTTCTCCGTACCGATCTCGCAGTATCATGCTTATCGCGCTAAAAAGGACATGACCCGGGTCATGATAGGAGTTAAGTATGAAGAGGATGCTTACCAATATCAGTTGGATGTCTATGACAATGGCCAGGTCAGCCTGGATATTACAGCTCGGGAGCGTGATGGGATCAGCTTCACAGGTGAGATGAAATTTAAAAAGCATTGACATGAAAAGGATCTTTTTCGTTTTCGCACTGCTTTGTTTCAGTGCCTTGTATGTCCCAGCCCAGGAACCGGTCAATATCCAAAAATGTGAGGTGATCTATCAGAAGGAGCATCTTCTCTATCATGATGGGGACGAGACCAATGTGATCGATGTCGACTTAGAGTGGCCTGCCATGATGGATTATTCCGATTTGAAGCCCTTGCAGGCCTTTCTTGCCAAGCAGCTCTTTGACGTGGATGCTGATCGTTTCGATAGTGCCTATCTGCGTTTCAAGAGTAAGTATGGCACTCCCGTAACAGCCTTTGCCACACTGCCTGATGACCATAAGTTCAACTATATCACTTGCGAGTTGAAGGAAATGGGGCATTTGGCTAATCGATATGTATCCTTTAGCCTTTCTAAAACGGTGGAAGCAGGCAGGAATTCGAAGGGGGAGTCCAGTTCGGTGTCCATGTTGGTGACCTATGATCTCATCCACCAGCAAGTCTTGACCTCAAAGAATATCCTCCGGTCGAGCTCTGATGAGTATGCCTTGGCAGCTTTATTGCTGTCACACTCCCTCCAAGGGCGTCCTGATGGCGACTTGTATGGGTTGCAAGTCTCGGACGCTTGCTTGGGAATGGATGCCGTTATCGTGCAGGGAGCGTTCCTTACAGCTGATGCGGCTCAACCTTTCCTGTCGGTTATCCCACTGTCCTCCATGCGCAATTTCCTGACGAAGAGTTGCCGAAAGCTATTGGAGATGTCTGTTCCTGCCCGCGTCCCCTCTCCTTACTCATCAGACAGCTTGTACCAAGGGGAGCCTATATATAATAAGGTGGACCAGGCTCCTTCTTACCGTGGAGGTGCCACAGCCTTGCGGAAGTATATCTTGCACAATATTACTTATCCTGATGAAGGCGATTTAAAGGATCGTCAGGGCAAGGTAGTTGCTTCTGTCCTCATTGACAAGGAAGGTTTCGTCCGTGATGTCCGCATCGTTGATGCCCTCTCTCCAGCCGTGGATCGCGATGCCGTTCGCATCTTGAAAGGGATGCCGCAATGGATTCCTGGGGAGAAGGACGGGCAGAAAGTGAATGTCAGGATTAGTCTTCCTCTGTCATTTCGTCAGCAATAAACAGCTTCTCGCTTGCAACTTGCACGCGGGAAGCCCTTTCCTGTTCTCAAACTGAATATGAATAAATAATATTTACATATATTGTCTATTTATAATCTATGCGAGTGAATCTTCTATTTCTTGATTTTCTCTTATTGAATAACAAAGTGTAAAGACATGTGGGGAATATCGGTGAGTATAGTCTGCGTCAACTTACGTTTTGTTAGAAATTAGGTCCTAAACTTGATATTTTCGTTCTTTGTTTCTCATTTCATTGATAGTCAATTGGCGAATGAAAATAAATGATAAAATAAAGTTAAAAACTTGCATATTTTGCGGATGAATATATACCTTTGCATCCGAAAATAAAAAGGAACCTAAATATCAAGCAATAAAATGAAGAAGTTATTTCTTATTTCAGTAATGGCTTTGCTGACAGTAGCATCCTACGGTCGCAAGCATTTTGAGAATGTTACAGTTGTGGCTGACACAATTTACTATTCAGCTAACCATTTGACGGTTTCTGATCGGAGTGATGCCAGCTATTATCGTCTGCTCATGACGGAAGGTCTTGGTTTGCAGAAGCGTGACGTTTTCCAGGACTTCTATCTGAACGGTACTCTTCGTGCCGAAGGTGGCTATAAGTTCATTGATTTAAGTAATGATAATAATAGTATCTTGGACGGTGAGGTGACTACTTATTACAGTAATGGGAAGGAGAAGCTTCATGGTACTTACAAGAACGGCAAGCGCGAGGGCTATTTCACCCTTCAGATGCGTGATGGCAGTATCGCGGTCGTACAGTATAGAAATGGGGTTTCAGTCCACGATTACTTCACGGTAACCCGTCCGGATGGAACAATTCAAAAGCATTCTCTCTCTGAGATTAAATCTCTCTTATAATTGATACATTACATTACTAAATCCTTTAAGGAGCTCTCATTGGAAAGAGCTCCTTTTTTATTGCGCAAAAGAATGATGGGCATTTTATTTCAGGTCCAGTTCCACTGGGCAGTGGTCCGATCCCATGACCTCTGTATGGATCAGGGAGTCCTGGAGCCGGTCGGCCAGCCGGTTGGAGATGATGAAGTAATCCAGTCTCCATCCTAAGTTCTTGGGGCGACAGAATCCACGATAGGTCCAAAAGCTGTAGGTGACTTGCTCCGGATACAGTTGGCGGAAGGTATCTGTGAACCCACTCTTCAAAAAGAGATCCATTTTCTCCCTTTCCTGGTCTGTGAACCCAGCGTCATGATTCTTACGGTGCTTGTCAGCATTGGACACGTCGATCTCCTCATGTGCAACATTCAAGTCGCCACAGAGGATGACCGGTTTCTTCTCATCCAATTTCCTCAGGTATTCCTGGAAATCAGTTTCCCATTCCATTCTGTAGGGAAGTCGCTTGGGCATGTTCTTCGTTGGAGGCGCGGGCGTCTCCCCGGAATTAGGGGTATAGCAGGTGATCAAATAGAAATCGGGAAATTCCAAGGTGATCACTCTTCCCTCATGGTCGTGAAGGTCGATCCCAATGCCGTAGGTAACATGTAGTGGGTGAATGCGGGTATAGATGGCAGTACCAGAGTAGCCTTTCTTGTCAGCGTAGTTCCAGTAGGACTCATAACCGTCAAACTGCAGGTCGAGTTGCCCTTCTTGCATTTTGGTTTCTTGTAGACAGAACACATCAGCATCAAGGGCTTTGAAGTATGCTTCAAAGCCCTTACTGTCGTATTTCGGGTCGTCATTCCCGGTCTTCGGCTTCACGCATGCGCGCAGACCGTTGACGTTCCATGATATAAATTTCATGTGGATACCTTATTTTTTACCGCCTAACATGAAGGGTGCATTGATGGGGTAGGTCATGCCTTCGTATTCAATGTTCTTGATCAGAATGTAGGCACTGGACTGGTTGCTGTAATATTCAATCATAGGATAATAGACCAGTGAGTAGGAACCTAACTGCATGCCCGTGTCGTAGAATTCGATTTTGACAGTTTTTCCACTTGCGGTGGTGGCAGTCACTGACTCTATTTCCAATCCCAATTGGTAATACGACTGAGCCCAGTAATTTTCAAGCATATAGTTTCCTAAGTAAGTCTTGCCCTTCAAGGTGACCATTCCGATGGAAGCAATGTCTGATTTGTTGTCTTGTCCATCGATAAATCCCTCGACGGCTTCCATGGGGAACCGCGTTACGAAGGTAGAGTCAGAGGTGATCCTCCAGGATGTTGAGACGGAATCTGCACTGCTATAAGTGGAATTGGTGTAATATTTCATCTTTCCTGTATAGGTTCCGCTGACAGCCATCATGACCTGAGATTTCTCAGCTTGGGTCAGTACCTTGTAATTTTGGGTGTTGTCATCATCATTCAGACAGGAGGTTAATGTCATCGAGGCTACCAAAAGGCAGGCGAATAACATTACGTAGTTCTTTAAATTTTTCATTGTTCTATGTTTTTTGTTAATATTTTGTTGTTTATCATATAATGTGCCATCCTCAAGAAACTTGCATCTTTCCCTTGGTAAAGTCGCACTTTTTTGAGAATTTTAACATGATCAGATACGTTTTGATTCCCCTCTGAGGAGACTCATGAATTCTTGTCTGGTGTTCAGGGAATTGAATACGCCACTGTAATCACTGGTTGTCGTGATCGAGTTTTGTTTCTCTACGCCTCTCATCTGCATGCACATGTGCTTGGCTTCGATCACCACCATGACACCTTGTGGCTTTAGGGTCTCTTGGATGCAGTCCTTGATTTGCTGGGTCATTCTTTCCTGTACTTGCAGTCGATGGCTGAAAATGTCCACGACTCGTGCTATCTTGCTGAGTCCCGTGATATAGCCGTTGGGGATGTAGGCTACATGAGCCTTCCCATAGAAAGGCAGCATGTGATGCTCGCACATAGAGAAGAAGTCGATGTCCTTGACGATTACCATTTGGTTGTACTTTTCTTCGAACAATGCGTCGGTCAGGACTTTGTGTGGGTCCTGTGTGTATCCTCGCGTCAGGATTTGCATGGCCTTGGCGACCCGCATGGGGGTCTTGACCAGTCCTTCTCTGTTCGGATCCTCGCCCAACAACTCTAAGATGCTTTTATAATGCGATGCGAGTTCATCCAATCCCTCGCGAAATTCTGTTTCTGGATTCATTTTTATCTGTTGATTAGTCTTGTACAGTGATCTTCCCCCTCAGGATGGTAGCCGACCGGTATCCCATCTTCATGACTTTCTGGAGTACGCGGTGGGCTTCCTCATAGCTTTTGAAATTGCCCACGCGGCAAACCCATTTCGGAGAATAGAAATGTACGTACACGGGGAGTTCAGGAAAAGCCATCTTGACATCGTTCCCAGCTTTCTGTGCCTTGATCTTGTCCTGTCTTGAGTTTCCACCAGAGAATACTTGGACGCGGTATCCATTTACCTTATAGCTTTTCCGCATCACCTTCTTTCTCATGTCGACAGTAGGGATTTCCATCTCATCATCTTCTTCCTGAGATGATTCAGTACGGTTGGGTCTCTCTGTCCGGTTGGCTTCCGCTCTCTTGGCGGAGTCGTCCTTTTGCATGATTTCCGACTTATGCTGTTCCGTTGTGAGCGGATGCTGTTCCTGAACGGCTTTTCTTTCTTTTTCGGTGGCAGTTGGTTTTGTGTTGTTCGTCGTGTTCTTTGTCTTATGGGTCGTATCCTTTTGGGATGACACTGCTGTTAAAGGCACTTTCTGGCTGGATACAGTGGTCTTGCCTTTTTCCGTTTTTCCGGTTTGGCTGACTTGTTGACTTCCGTTGACCAATGCATCAATTTCCCTGCTTTGCGTGACCGTGACCGTTCCTTGTCCCTGCACGTTTTTCCTCAGGTGTTCCATGAATGTCTGGGCATTGACAGATGTCGCAGCACATAAGATGATGATCAAAAAAGTGACGAATGGTTTCATTGTTTATTATCTATTGGGTAAAGGAGGGCAGTGCTAAGACACTGCCCTGATGTATGATTACTTCTTCCAAGCATCGATGATGCCCTTGAAGTCGGCTGCCTTCAAAGAAGCGCCACCGATCAGTCCTCCGTCAATGTCAGGCTTTGCAAACAATTCGGGAGCGTTTGATGGCTTGCAGGAACCACCATACAGGATGGTCGTGTCCTCAGCAGCCTCTTTGCCATATTTCTCTGCTACGATCGAGCGAATGTATGCCAACATTTCCTCTGCCTGGTCGGAAGTGGCAGTCTTTCCAGTGCCAATGGCCCAGATGGGTTCATAAGCCAGGACGATATTCTTCCATTCCTCAGCGGAAAGGTTGAACACGCTTCCCTCAAGCTCAGCTTTTACGACTTCGTTCTGCTTGTTGGCTTCACGCTCCTCCAGGGTCTCGCCACAGCAGAAGATAACCTTCAAGCCATTTGCCAATGCAAGCTGTACTTTGTCTTTCAGAATCTCGGCTGTCTCGTGATAGTACTGACGACGCTCAGAGTGACCGAGGATTACATATTGAGCCCCAGTGCTCTTCACCATCTCAGCAGAAACCTCACCTGTGTAGGCTCCCTTCTCTTTGTCTGCGCAGTTTTCTGCGCCCAAGGCTACCACATTCTGGTCGATCACTTGGGCAACACTTGCCAAATGGATAAACGGAGTGCAGATGATGACTCCGCAATTGGGCTTGTCTGCTGCCAATACATCGTTGATCTCTTTAGCCAAAGCTACACCTTCTTGCAGGTTCTTGTTCATTTTCCAGTTGCCTGCTACAATTTTCTTTCTCATTTTCTTTTTCTTATTAAAAAGTTGATATATCCTATTCTCGTTTTCTTTCTTTTTCAACCATTTTGTCCAAGCCCATAACCGGTCGGCCAATGTCAGCAAGAAGAGTGGCAGGACAAACCATAACAGGATCTCAAGGATTTTCTTGGGAATGCTGTCATGGGGCATGGAACCGATCGGTAATTGGTCAAGTGGAGCGGTGAGCTTGGATTCCTTGGGGAGTTCATTATGGCTCCATTTCCTGATGATGGTCCCGTTCTTGAGTAAGACCAGTCCAGGGTTGCTTCGGATAATGGTCTTTAATGTCGTCTCGTCTGTGGTACAGAACGGATATTCCGCCCCCGTGATGTCTATCCACCGCTGGATCGCATCTTTTGTGCTTGCTGTCAGGCAATAGAAAGGCACATGATATTGCTGTGCATACTCATAGATGGCATCAATGTCCCCAAAGTTGGTGTCATCAGCATTCTCAAGATGGGGGGAGATAAGTAAGAACGTATATCCCTTGTCCGCTAAGACCTGCTGGGTGATATCTTTCCTGTCGGGCTGCCTCTCAATGGTGAAATCATGGATGGGAGGGACATATCCAGGTTCTATTTCCACCGTCTTGCTGTCTATGAACTCCCATGTGGAATCCGGATAGTTGTTCAGGGTAAACTCTTTTTCCTCTCCATTCTTTTTCAAGATGAAGGTTGTTTCGAATACAGGTTGAGGCGCACCTTTCGGCATTTCCATGCCTTGCTTGATGTTGGCTCCTATGTGGTAGGGGCGGAAATCAAACTGGGGAAGTTTGTATAAACTATATCCGCTGGAGATCAAGATAAACAATACCGTATAATTGATGACGATCCATTGGTTGCTCTTCGACATCAGCCGAAACATTTGCAAGGGCCATTTGGCAACGATTAAGGCGCATGCCATTAAGATGACATTCTTGGTGAGTGTCTGGTTGTTGGTCAATTTGACCGCATCCCCGAAGCAACCGCAGTCTTTGATGGGATTGAAGAGAGCCAACCATAAAGTGATCAAAGTCATCAATGCCATGAAAACAGCAATCAACTTGGTGACGACCCTTCTTTGGATGGCAAATAGGAGGAAGATGCCCAGCGAAAATTCCAAGGCAGAAAGTCCAATGGAGGTCAGCAACGTGATCCAGTCGGGGATAATGCCTTGCAACCCCACTGCGCCCAAGTAGTCCTGTATTTTGTACTGGGTACCTAAGGGATCAATTGCTTTTACATATCCAGAAAAGATGAATGTAACAGCCAAAACGAGCCTGCAGAAGTTTACTGCAATTGTTTTAATCGTGTACCGGGTCTTCAATCTTTTTCTTCCTTCAATTTTATAGCTCCAAAAACTGCGTAGTTGATGATGTCCATGTAATTGGCATCTACCCCTTCTGAGGCAAGTGTCTGTCCATGGATATCCTCAATCTCTTTTACTCTTTGTATCTTGGTTAGGATAAAGTCGGTATAGCTGCTTACACGCATAGCCCTCCATGCCTCATCGTAGTCGTGATTTTTCTTGAGCATCAGCTCCAAGGCCTCTTGCGCATGTTTGTCGTAGAGTACCAAAGCTTCTTCCGGGGTTATGTCCACTTCGTCGACAAAACCTTTCTCAAGCTGGATCAGCCCAATGATCCCATAGTTGATCAAGGCGATGAATTCTGGACGGATACCTTCCCCAACATAGGATTCCTTCTTGATTTCGAGAGAACGGATTCGCTTTGCCTTGATGAATAACTGGTCGGTCAGCGATGACGGACGTAGGATCCGCCACGAAGCTCCATAATCATGCAGTTTCTTCCTGAACAAGGACCGGCATTCTTTCATCACGTCCTTAAACTGTTGCTCAGTTGTTATGGTTGAATCACTCATACTTTCAGTTTTCTCTTTCTTCCCCTACGGGGAATCCTTTTCGCATTTTCGGTTGCAAAGTTACTCATTTATCCCGAAATAGCCAAATTATGCTGTGACAGATTCGTCCCGCCTTTTGCACGGCATTCTTCCCTTTCTATCCTGTTTCATACGAGGCACACTGCCGCTTGGATTCAATGAGAACGCTCCTTCTGCCTTTTGTGGATGATCCTTACCGTTCCACATAAGGCGTCATATCGGGTTTGTAGGGAATCTCGCTTTACCCGTAGTAAGTTCCTGTCATAGAAGGTCTTTGCCTCGTTATATTGGCTTGTTGTCGCCTGCAAGGCGGAGTCAGTCTTGGCGATATCGTCTTGTGCTTTTTTCAAGGAGGCATCCTGCCAGATGAGCAAAGCTCTCTTACGAGCGTTGATAGCAGTCGGGTATTTTTCCCTGAGTTGCACGATCGAGTCGAGGGCCGCCTGGTAATGCCCCTCGTGATAAAGTGATTCTATTTTAGATAACAAGGGTGCCGCCTTTTCCTCGTCACCTTTTTCTCCATGGCAAGCAAGCAGTGCCATGCATATCCCTATCATAACAATATATTTTTTCATGAGGGCAAAGATAATCAATAATCGTGAATTTGCCATGTTTTTATTTTGCTTTTTGCATGATTTGCCGTAACTTTGCAGCCACGAAAATAGAAATCGATGAGAAATCTTACGGATGCCGACTTGGCAAAGCTCCTTGATAAGGACATCTTTCATCAGATATCCCGTGCCGCAGATTCGCTTCAGTTGGAGTGTTATGTGGTAGGGGGGTATGTTCGTGATTTGTTTCTTGAACGTCCGTCCAATGATATTGACGTGGTCGTGGTGGGAAGCGGGATCCAAGTAGCAGAGGCATTAAAGGGGCAACTGGGAAAGAGCGCCCACCTTTCTGTCTTCCGAAATTTCGGCACTGCTCAGGTAAAATACAAGGGAACGGAAGTGGAATTCGTCGGTGCCCGTAAGGAAAGCTATCGCCATGACTCTCGTAAGCCGGTCGTAGAAGATGGTACTTTGGAAGACGACCAGAACCGGAGGGACTTTACAATCAATGCCTTGGCAGTCTGCTTGAACAAGGATCACTTTGGGCAACTCGTTGATCCTTTCGACGGTCTTGCTGATATGGAGGATGGGATCATCCGGACTCCTCTTGACCCAGATATTACTTTTTCTGATGATCCGCTTCGGATGTTACGCTGTATCCGTTTTGCTACTCAGTTAAGATTTTTCATAGAAGACGAAACTTTCAGCGCATTAGAGCGGAATGCAAACAGAATCAAGATTATCAGTGGTGAGCGAATTGAAGAGGAACTGAATAAGATCATGATGACTGATCAGCCCAGTCGGGGCTTTGTAGACTTGCATCGATGTGGCCTATTAGCGCTGATCCTTCCGGAGTTAGCGGCACTGGATATTGTGGAAACAAGGAATGGGCGTGCCCATAAGAATAATTTCTATCACACGTTAGAAGTCTTGGACAATGTCTGCAAGGCTCAGGCCGGTGGAAAACCATATCGGCAGGAGATGAAATTGTGGCTTCGTTGGGCGGCTCTCCTGCATGATGTGGGGAAGACGAAGAGTAAGCGTTGGGATCCTGTGTCAGGATGGACGTTCCATAATCATAACTACTTAGGAGCCAGAATGGTACCACAGATTTTCCGTCGATTGAAATTGCCGATGGACATGAAGATGAAGTATGTCCAGAAAATGGTAGATCTACATATGCGACCCATTGTCATTGCAGATGAGGAGGTGACGGATAGCGCTGTCAGGCGCTTGATGAATGATGCCGGTGATGATATCGACGACTTGATGATGCTTTGTGAGGCCGATATTACCAGTAAGAACCAGGTGCGCAAGCAACGTTTCCTTGACAATTTTAAGATGGTTCGTGAAAAGCTGCAGGATCTAAAAGAACGCGATTATAAACGCTTGCTACAGCCTTGCATTGATGGAAACGAAATTATGGAAATGTTTCATTTGATCCCATCCCGTGAGGTGGGAACTTTAAAACAGACTTTGAAAGACGCGGTGTTGGATAATAAGGTTCCTAACGAACGCGAGCCCTTGATGAAGCTCTTGAATGCGAAGGCAAAGCAAATGGGACTCCTATAATTGCATAAAATCCCGTAATTAATATTAAAAAGTGACGTTGCGAATAACAACGTGTGGATATAATGACTATTTTTGCACCGAAACAAAACTTGATTAGACGGGTTAGTTTTCTTTAAGAGCAATGATGTTTGATGCTATATTGTAATAAATATTTGTAATTTCGTATAGGTATGAGACAAGTTAAGTTTTTATTGATGGCCGTGATTAAGGCTGCGTTGACTGCTTATGGTGGTAAAAGTGGGGATGACTTGCCATGTTTCGGTAATCATGAATTTCCAGTTTTAACTTTGGGCGTGCATTCCTCTGCTCTCATGGGGCAAGGGCGAGTGGTTCCAATCCATCTGAATGTGTTTTAATAATAGAGGTAGTCTGCTCTAATCTTTGTTAAAAAACTCAGTAGGTTGGTTCAAGTTTTCAGATATAATCTGTAACTTTGCAGCGTAGAAACAGAAAGGGAAGGAATATTTTCTTTGTCTGATTTCAAATCTGCCAGATTAAGAATAGGATACGACATCAAGATTAATTATTAATATATAATAATAGGTATGAGAATAATGAAGTATTTGTTGGCTGCTTTAGCAGCCCCGCTGCTTGTCTCTTGTGGAGGCAAAAGTGGTAGCATGAATCTTGGAGACAATGAGTTTGCCGTCAGAACGGTAGGCGAGTCCAGCGCTGGCATGCAGACCACTTATCCAGCAACGATCAAAGGTATTCAGGACGTAGAGGTTCATCCCAAGCTCTCTGGCTACATTACTAATGTTTATGTGCATGAAGGGCAGAGAGTAAGAGCCGGACAGGTGATGTTCACCATTGATAGTGAGACTTATCGTGCTACGGTTAATCAGTGTCAGGCTGCACTCAATACAGCCATTGCTCAGGCAAATACGACACGTTTGACCTACCAGAATAGCAAGAAACTCTTTGCGCAGCACATCATTGGACAATATGAGTTGGAGACAGCCCTTAACAGTTACAAGACTGCCGAGGCACAGGTTGCACAAGCTCGCGCCAGCCTTGCTTCTGCCCGTGAAACTCTGAGTTGGTGTACGGTTACGGCTCCAGCGTCTGGGGTAGTGGGCTCACTGCCTTATAAGAAAGGTGCGCTCGTATCAGCAAGCAGCACGCTGACTACTGTGAGCGATGTTTCTACTGTTGAGGTCTTCTTCTCTATGAGTGAAAGCGATATCCTCAGCATGTCGAAAACCGCAGGTAGCGTGGCTGGCGTTATCAAGGAAATGCCTACAGTAAAACTGCAACTTGCTGACGGTTCAATCTACAATAGTCCTGGTCGCGTGGTAAAAATGAGTGGCGTGATCGACCCGACTACGGGAGCTTATAGTCTCATTGCACACTTTAGCAATCCTCAGGGGCTTCTCAAGAGCGGAGGGGCTGGACAGATCGTCGTGCCCTACATCAAGAATAATGCTGTCGTGATACCTCAGGAGGCAACCTCTCAGGTACAGAATAAATACTTTGTCTATATTGTTGATAAGAACAATAAGGTGAAGTATTCCGAGATTACGGTCGATCCCCAGAACGACGGGGTCAACTTTGTCGTTACCAGTGGACTACATGTCGGTGATCGCTACGTGTCGAAAGGCATCAACAAGTTGACTGACGGAGAGCAGATAAAGCCTATTACCGAAGAGCAGTATCAGAAGAAGATCGATGATGCTGCTAACCTCTCTAAGGAGCAAGGTACGGCCAAAGGCTTTGTCAAGGCTATGTCTGGTAAATAATCCAGTCAGTAAGACTGGTGTTAGACATTCATTAACAAACGTTTTTATATTAGGAACAAGTAAAAGGTAAGAATATGACTTTTACCAATTTTATTAAGCGTCCGGTGCTCTCTACCGTTATTTCCATCATGCTTGTGCTGTTGGGAACCATCGGTTTGGTATCGTTGCCTATTGAGCAATACCCGGACATTGCCCCGCCTACCATCATGGTGCAGGCTACTTATACCGGTGCTGATGCCGAGACGGTGATGAAATCCGTCGCCGTGCCTTTGGAAGAAAGCATCAATGGTGTGGAGAACATGACCTACATGACATCCCAAACTACCAACGACGGTATGTGTATGATTACGGTTTACTTCAAGCAGGGATCCGATCCTGATATGGCAGCCGTCAATGTTCAGAACCGTGTCTCGCAGGCACAAGCCCTGTTGCCTGCTGAGGTAACACAGGTCGGTGTCACTGTTACCAAGCGACAGACCTCCAATGTCATCATGTACGCCGTCACTTCTGATGGCAGATACTATGATCAGTTTGTCACCAACTATAACAATATCAACATCGTACCGTTGATCAAGCGTATCAATGGAGTGGGTGATGTGCAGAGCCCTTCTACCGCCAACTACTCCATGCGTATCTGGTTGAAGCCGGACAAGATGAAGCAGTACGGGTTGATGCCATCGGATATTACCGCTGTATTGGCTGAGCAGAACATCGAGGCTGCCCCTGGTAAGTTTGGAGAAAACTCCAATGTGGCATACGAATATACCCTTCGCTACAAGGGACGTCTGTCTACTCCTATTGAGTATGATAACATTATCTTGACCAGTAAGACCTCTGGCGAGACCCTGAAGCTGAAGGATGTTGCCAAGATTGAGCTTGGTACCTTGATGTATAACGTGAGCCTGATCAACGACGGGAAGCCTGCCTGTATGGGTATGGTGCAGCAAATTGCTGGTTCTAATGCCACGCAGATTGCCACAGACGTGAAGACAGCTCTCGCCCAGCAGGAGAAGGTGATGCCTCCTGGCATGAAGATCGTCACGATGTATGATGTGACCGACTTCCTCTTTGCTTCTATCCATGAGGTGATCATGACATTGGTCATCACCCTTTTGCTGGTGTTCCTCGTGGTGTACATTTTCCTTCAGGACTTCCGCTCCACGTTGATCCCTATGATTGCCGTGCCTGTAGCCTTGATCGGTACGTTCTTGTTCCTTTGGATTTTCGGCTTCTCCATCAACCTGCTGACGCTGTCGGCATTGTTGTTGGCCATCGCCATTGTGGTCGATGATGCCATTGTGGTCGTCGAGGCTGTCCATGCCAAGCTCGACCAAGGTTACGATAATGCCCTTACGGCTGCCATCGATGCCATGAACGAGATTTCGGGAGCCATCATCTCCATTACCCTGGTCATGGCTGCAGTGTTCGTCCCTGTGTCCTTCATGAGTGGAACGAGTGGTACTTTCTACCGTGAGTTCGGTGTTACCATGGCCGTGAGTATCGTTATCTCGGCTATCAACGCCTTGACGCTCTCCCCTGCACTTTGTGCCATCTTCCTCAAACCGCATCAGGGAGAAGAATCGGAGAAGAACAAGACATTCGTCGCACGCTTCCATGCAGGCTTCAACCGTGTATTCGATAAGACGGTTAATAAATATAAGAAAGGTGTCGAGCACATCATCAATCATCGCATCATTACTGCATCGATTGTCGTGGTGGGCATTGTGGCACTCGCCATCCTGATGACAACCACCAAGACTGGTCTTGTACCTGATGAGGACACGGGAACTATCTTCGTGACGATATCTGCTAACCCAGGTACTTCTCAAGAGCGAACCAAGAAGATTGTGGATGAAGTGGACAAGATGTTGGCCAACAATCCGGCCATCCTTCACCGCAATGCCATCATTGGTTATAACTTCATCGCAGGCCAGGGATCAGATCAGGCAACCTTTATTATCAAGTTAAAGCCTTTTGATGAGCGTGGCGGTGGTATCACCGATCGTATTAAGCGTGCGATTCAGGACAAAGATCCTATGGCTCTCTTGGTTAATCCCTACGAGCAAAACTCGGTATTGGGCATGATCTATAAGCAGACTGCCTCTATTAAGGATGCACAGATCTTGGCTTTCGGTCCTCCTATGGTCTCCGGTTTCTCCGTGCAAAATGGTGTCACCATGACCATGCAGGATAAGACCGGTGGCGACTTGAATAAGTTCTTCAACGTGACCAAGAGCTTCTTGGCTGAGTTGAATAAGAGACCGGAGGTGCAACAGGCTATGACTTCTTACAACCCGAACTATCCTCAGTACATGGTGGATGTCGATGTATCCAAGACCAAGCAGGCAGGTATATCTCCTAAGGTGGTGCTTGCAGTCATGCAAGGTTACTATGGCGGGCTTTACGCCTCCAACTTCAATGCCTACGGCAAGCTCTTCCGTGTGATGATCCAGGGCGATGTGGCGAGTCGTATGACTCCCGAAGGGCTCACTCGTATCTATGTACGTACCTCTACGGGTGAGATGTCACCGGTCAGCGAGTTCGTGAAGCTCCGTAAGGTCTATGGTCCGTCCAATATCAACCGATTCAACCTCTTCACCGCCATTAACGTGAGCGTGAATGCGAATACTGGTTACTCTTCTGGACAGGTGATGAAAGCCATCGAGGAAGTGGCCAATGATAACCTTCCTGATGGCTACGGTTATGAATACTCCGGATTGAGCCGTTCTGAGGCTGAGTCAAGCAACTCTACTGCGCTTATCTTTATCCTCTGTTTGGTGTTCGTCTACCTGATCCTCAGTGCTCAGTACGAGAGTTACATCCTGCCGTTGTCTGTGTTGCTGTCTGTGCCGTTTGGTTTGGCAGGCGCGTTTGCCTTCACCAATCTCTTTGGTCATAGCAACGACATTTACATGCAGATCTCACTGATTATGTTGATTGGTCTTCTCTCTAAGAATGCCATCCTTATCGTTCAGTTCGCCCTTGAACGTCGTCAGACTGGTATGGCCATCAAGTACAGTGCCATCCTTGGAGCTGCAGCCCGTCTGCGTCCTATCCTGATGACCTCGTTGGCTATGGTGATTGGTCTGCTCCCATTGATGTTTGCTTCTGGCGTAGGCAAGAATGGTAACCAGACCTTAGGAGCCGCTGCCGTGGGCGGTATGTTCTTGGGTACGCTGGTACAGGTGTTTGTCGTGCCCGCCCTGTTCTGTATCTTCCAGTACTTACAGGAGAAGCTGAAGCCGATTACGTTCGATGACACTGTCGATAAGGAAGTACTCAATGAGCTTCGTCAGTACAAGCCCAATATTCCTGTTGAAGAATTAGAAAAAGATTGATCCAATGAAAAAGTCAAGTATCATCATTTTAGGTCTTGCAGCGCTC
>CAJLYG010000027.1 GCA_905210845.1 uncultured Prevotella sp. | reverse complement strand
CCCCTAACGGATTTGGGCTTGTCCCATTGTCTGTTCCTGAATTCCGTAGGGCTCATGCCCACATGTTTGCGAAAGAATGTGTTCAGGTGAGCGAGCGATGAGAAGTTCATGTCGGTAGCAATTTCGGACAGTGTCTTCGTGGAGTTTGCCAGTAGTTTGCGGATGTGTATGACCGTAAAGCAGCTGATCCAATAATTGGCACCCTGCCCCGTAAACGCCCGTGTTGCTGCCGACAAGTATTTCGTAGTGACGTTCAGCTTGTCGGCATAATAGTCTAATGTCCGGTGACTTGCGTATTCCCCATCTTCGAGCAGGCCGATGAAACCCGCCATGACCTCTATGTACCTTGACGAAACCGTATCATTCGTGCTTCTGCTGAAATAAATACCGCATAAGTCGAGTACCAGGTTCTGCACGGCATGGTACAGCGTCTTTTCCCGATAGACGAGGCCTTGATGCACCATTCTCCACTCTAAATACTTGAAATCGAGGTTGATCAGCGTTTGCTGTTCTTCGTCTAAGGTGACAATGGGGTTTAGGAATATTTCCGTTGAGCCATGTAACTTCGTACCATTAATACTATGGGGGATCTCAATGATTTCTGGGCGGATATAGATGCATATCGCCTGGAAGTCGGGCGAAGGTCTTTTGTCTTCCACCAGGTATTGTAGTGGCAGTATCATGGCGTTGCCTTTTTTCAGGATTGACTCCTTGCCATTGAAGCGGAACTTACATTCCCCATTGGTACACAGGATGTGCGCAATGTAGCTGGAAATGCTTTCGTCCTCGCCTAATCTCTTCAGGTCGTGATCTATAATGATTAGATTCTCATCTCCTAACATAGTCAGTGTCGCAATTTCGTTCGTTATATGATGTTCAGGCAGTCTTTTGACTAACCTTTCCGTATCAGATCGTTGTCTGTTCTTAATCTATACTTATGCCAATTCTTTGCAGGTCTCTCAACTAAGTTGATGCAAAGATAGTATGATTCGTTTTCAAATCGTGCCTTTTGACAGTAAATATTACATATTTTATCATAAAAGACAATTTTAGGCAAAATATGTTAATCAAAGTGCAATATATGTAATTAGTACAATTAAGGAATTCTTTAACTTTGCACCGTGTAAGAGAGATCAAATGAATCTATTTAATAGGTGGATAACCAAGGTTCTGTTCTCACAATTATCGATAACCAATTTTATCTTTAAACGAATAATACTGCAAAATGAAAAAAGTAGTGATTGTATTAATGGTTGGCTTGCTGACATCTATCAGCGTCTATGCAAAAGACTTTTATATGATTACGCAGTCAGTAACGAAAAATCACCTGAAATTCAAGCAAACCTCAGATGATACTTGGCTCATGTATGTGCCAGCGACGTATCCGTGTCCTAATGCAGGACAGAATGCATATACAGGCTTCCAGTTTATAGTGGGCGATGACGAGGGCTACCTTTATACACCTCAGTCAAAAGGTCAGATGGTCAATGGAGAGGATGGTTCCAACAGCGGAACGCTTACCAAATCAACCAGCAAGAGAGCCACTTGGTGGAACTGGTGGAGTTTCTCCGGTAACTGCCTTGAAGTGAAGAAGAACGTGCCACAGTCGGAGCAAAAGAATCTAT
This sequence comes from uncultured Prevotella sp., assembly GCA_905210845.1. Classification (GTDB taxonomy): domain Bacteria; phylum Bacteroidota; class Bacteroidia; order Bacteroidales; family Bacteroidaceae; genus Prevotella. The sequence goes on along the minus strand of CAJLYG010000027.1, from coordinate 21,261 downwards.
ATAATGGCATGACCGCCAAGGATCTCGTCATGGACGGTTGTCTGGAACTTACCATCAAACAGAATGACGACGGCAGCCTTACCTACAAGGCGAAGCTCAATGATCAGAAACGAGTGGCATACGCTGCTTGTAACTGTACGGAGGGGAGTGACAACGGTTCCTATTATGCTGCAAAATACACCACCTTCCTTTTTGCGGACAAGCAGAACGACGGTACCTTCTCACCTTATTATAAGGGGAAACTTGTGTTCGAGGACGTTCCCGCTGAGAATAATAACCAGACGACCCATAAGGGCTTTTATTTCTATACGCCAATAAGCGAGAACGGAGAGCCGAATGGATGGGATGCAGCTGAACGTTGGTGGAAGCAGGTGAGCAACGGCTTGGGCACGCGCGGCATTAATACTGACGATAACAATTTGTATCAGAACGGAGGCAATTACTCATTGCCCTACATCGGCTCCTATAATATTTCAACCACTTTCTATTATGGCAAATATAGTCAGGGAATATTGGATAAGAAGCCAACTGACTGTTACGACCAACCTTTGGTAGGCTCTATCCGTACTTATTGTAACAAGGACCATAACATGCAGAACCGATATCACGTGCACTCGTACATCGCTGTCGGCTACCATCAGGAGAGTCAAGGTGGCGATGACCAGGATGCTTTTATCTTAAAGGAGATACCTTTTATCCCCAAAGGCGTAGGCGTGTTGCTCTATACTAATGACGCAACGGTGGATACCTTGGCTCCAAGAAAGGACATGATCTATACGGGCAAGGAATCGTATGATCCGAATACGGCGAACTATCTGGTACCTACTTTCGTGGAAACACCGGTCCATACCTATGAATATGTGGAGGGCAAGAAATACATCAACTTCTTCCTCGGTCAATTGTATCATACTAAGACGTGGAAGAAAGGCACCTATCATCAAGACCAGAAAGTAGAGGAAGGAAAGCCTGTGGATAATTATTGGGGATTCTTCAGTGCCATTGACGGCGAAAAAAGTTATCCTGGTCGTGCCTACTTGCACTTCCCTGCTGACGATGGTGACGAATTAGTGAGATGGATTGACAAAGATGGACAGGCGGGAGCTAAATGCGCTATCGGATTCGATGACAACCATACAACGGGCATTACACAGGTTACCACCCATACCAAACTGCAGAATGACGATGCTTATTATACCGTTGATGGTCGCAGGGTGGCAAAGCCTACACACGGCATCTTCATCCACAATGGAAAGACATATCTCTTTAAATAAAGACTTATCTCTAAAAATAACAGTATGATGGAAAAAAGAAAGAGAATATACGAGCAACCTACAGCAGCGGTGGTATGGATCGAACATGACCTTAACTTGTTGGCTGGTACAGGAGAGATCCATCAGGACGACAAATATCCCGCGAAGACCAATCCCTTTGCCGATGATGACAATATGGATCAATGGGCAGACGCTTCACAGGACTGAGTCATTACGAATGTAGTGATGGAGGATAGAAAAAGAGAGTAGATAGCTCCTCTTGATAAATGAGAATGATAGATTGATAGAACTTTCGTAAATCATAAAAGGTGAGACATGCACGGTCCCACCTTTTTTATTGCTTGGTCAACAGTCGTTCGATGACCTCTGGGAAATGCCTCATTTCCAGTTGATGTTCTTTCTCGGCGATATCATCCGGAGTATCATCCGGTGAGAGGGGAGTCGTGAACTGTGCGATGATCTCTCCCCCGTCGCAGACCCTGCTCACCCAGTGGACGGTCATCCCAGTCTCCTTTTCCCCTGCAGCCTTGACGGCCTCATGAACATGATGCCCATACATTCCTTTCCCTCCGAACTTCGGAAGCAGGGCAGGATGGATGTTGATCATCCGATGGTCGTAGGCATCGATGAGGAAATCAGGAACCATCAGCAGGAAACCCGCCAAGACGATAAAGTCGATTCCGTATTTCTTCAGCAAGGGCATCAGGACCTCTTCCTTGTTAAAGTCAGCCTTCGGGCATACCTCAGTCGCGATGCCTAAGTTACGAGCCCTCGTGAGGGCAAAGGCATCCGGTTTGTTGCTCAGGACGAGTGCAATGTGTATCTGCTGGCTGTTCGAGAAATACCTGATGATGTTCTCGCAGTTCGTCCCGTTGCCAGATACAAAGAGCGCGATATTCTTCATGTTCGTTGTGATTGGGTTAGCAGTTCTTCCTTATGATTCTTTCTCATCTTCCAGGTCGTCATCATCCCATGCCTCTTCGTCATCAAAGCCGAACAAGGCAGGATCGACAAAGGCATCCAAGGCACGTCGGTCTTTCTTGGTCGGTCGACCTGTACCCCTTGCCCTGTTGACAAACCCGCTGATACGACTCATCTCCAACAGTTCGTATTGCTTCTTGTCCGTGACGTTCTCATAGATCTCCGGCAGCAGTTTCGCCCCAACCCGTTGCTCAATAGTCTTGAGGACCTTGAACGAATAGGTGATAGGGGGCTTCTTGACATGGACGACCTCGCCCGCCTTGATTGTATGACTGGGTTTCACTTGGACCCCATTGACCGTGACGCGCCCATTCTTGATGGCATCCACAGCAATCGACCTTGTCTTGAAGATCCTTGCAGCCCACAGCCATTTGTCTATTCTTGCAATATCTGCCATAAGCATGTAAACTAAAGGGTAGGGAAGTTCTATTTCTTCCCTAATTTATTAAATTGGTTCATGGTGATGTCGATGCCAGCCAAGACAAAGCTTTTGATGATCTCGACAGCCGTGTCGATGCTGGGTTGCAAGACTTTCATGTCCTCTTCGGAGTAATGTCCCAACACCCAGTCGATCTGTCCTCCTCGTGGGTAGTCATTCCCGATGCCCATGCGCAACCGCGCATAGTTCTCTCCGATGAGCTGTTGGATATGTCCCAGTCCATTATGCCCTCCATTGCTTCCGCTTGCTTTCAGGCGGAAGGCCCCTAAGGGCAGTGCCACGTCATCCGAGATGACGAGGAGTCGTTGCTGGTCAATATTCTCCTTGTTGAGCCAATAGCGTACGGCATTGCCACTGAGGTTCATGAACGTCGTCGGCTTCAAGCAAATCACTTTCCTGCCTTTCAGGGAAGTCTCTGCGATAAACCCGTAGCGTTTGTCCTCAAAAACAATATTGGACGCTTTCGCAAAAGCGTCCAATACCATAAATCCTGTATTGTGGCGGGTACCCTGATACTCATCTCCAGGGTTGCCCAAGCCTACAATTAAATATTTATCCATTTAAATTATTTTGCTGCGTCTGCTGGAGCTGCTGCATCAGTAGCTGCTGCTGCATCCTCCGTACTTTCCTCAGTAGACTGGTCGCTTGCAACGGCCTGACGTGTCATCTTCACGGAGCAAACAACAACTTCCTTCGGAGTAGCGATGTCCAAGCCTTCGAAGCTCAGCTGACCCACCTTGATGCTCTTGCCTAATCTCAAGCCTGTAACGTCGATGTCCAAGTGCTCAGGAATCTGCTGATAAGGAGCTGTTACGTTGATCTTGCGGATAGAGAGGTTCATACGACCGCCATCACGAACACCTTGTGCCAGTCCATTCAACTTGACAGGGATACCGATGGTGATAGGCTTCTGGTCGTTTACCTCGAAGAAATCAACGTGGAGCAGTGCATCCGTTACGGGATGGAACTGGAGCTCTTTGATAATAGCAGTGTGAGCTTCTCCATCAATGATCAATTTGATGACGTAGATATGAGGCGTGTAAACGATCTTGCGGAGCTCGCTCATAGGTGATGCAAATGACAGGGCTACTGGCTTTCCGTCAGCTACGGCCTCACCATAGAGGTTGCAAGGAACCAATCCTTCTTTTCTCAATGTTTTAGAAGCTTTCTTTCCAAGGTCTGTACGCTTCTGACCTGATACATTAATCTCTTTCATAATGTGTTACTCTAAATTAAGTTGACTATTGTTCATTGTGCCTTAATTCGCCATCACACGAGAACTTAAATCTTCATTGATGTGCTCAAAAAAGCGGTGCAAAGGTACGCTTTTTCTTTGAAATGTGCAAAGTTTCTATAAAAAAACATCGAAAACATTCACATTCCTTGCATATCACGAGAAAATTACCTACTTTTGCAATCGTAATTACAAGTTATCAGAATAGAAAAACAAGTTATCTTCAAGAATAATGATTAACAGAGAATTGATTCGAATAAAGATAGTTCAGTTAACCTACGCATACTATCAAAACGGGAATAGGAACATGGATAATGCTGAGAAGGAGCTTCTTTTCAGCCTTTCAAAGTCTTACGATTTATATAATTACCTGTTGGATCTCATTGTGGCAGTGACCCGTGAGGCAAGGCATCATGTGGATGTGGAGACGGCAAGGGCACAGCGTGAGGGAACGGAAAAACCTTCGCAGAAGTTTGCCTTCAACAGATTCGCATGCCAGTTGGAAGAGAACAAGATGCTGAATGAATTCATCGAGAACCAGAAGCTGACCTGGGATAATGACGTTGAATTCGTCCGTAAGCTGTATTCCCAAATCGAGCAGAGCGAGACTTATAAGGATTATATGGAAGATACAGATGATTCCTATGAGGCTGACCGGGAGGTATGGCGTAAGCTATACAAGCAACTGATCATGCAGAATGAAGACCTTGACAGCCTGTTGGAGGAAAAAAGCCTGTATTGGAATGATGACAAGGAGATCGTTGATACCTTTGTCTTGAAGACCATCAAGCGTTTCGATCCCAAGAACAAGAGCAAGCAGGAGATTCTTCCTGAATACAAGGATGAGGAAGACAAGGACTTTGCCCGGAAGTTGTTCCGTGCCACGATCCTGAATGCGGACACTTACCAGCATTACATGAGTGATGCCAGCCGCAACTGGGATTTCAGCCGATTGGCGTATATGGATGTCGTCATCATGCAGATTGCTATCGCTGAGATGCTGACATTCCCGAATATCCCGGTATCCGTGACGATCAATGAATATGTGGAACTGGCGAAATTGTATAGTACGCCCAAGAGTGGTGGCTATATCAATGGCATGTTGGACGCAATCGCCCGCTACCTGATTCATACGGGTAAGATGATGAAGTCGATGAATGAGCCGCGCTCCCATAAGACAGTCGTTAGGGAGGGGAATGATACTGCAGGAGAAAACAAAGAATAATCAAATATTAATAAATTAAAGGATGAATACATTTATGTTATTGGCTGCTCAGCAGAGCGCTGGTGGAAGTTCTATGAGCTTCCTGATCATGATGATTGCCATCTTCGCAATCATGTGGTTCTTTATGATCCGCCCACAGCAGAAGAAACAGAAAGAAATACGTAATTTCCAAAATGCACTCCAAGAGGGAACGAAGGTCGTGACGGGTGGAGGTATCTATGGTACCGTCAAGCATATAGACCTGGCAGGCAACAAGGTTGAGGTGGAGATCGCCAGAGGCGTTGTCATCGAAGTGGACAAGGCATCCGTTTTCGCTGATGCAGCCTCCCAGAACCCTGGAGTTAAATAAATGAATAAGAACGGTATCTCAAAGATATTGTCGGCAGTCAGGAACTTCTTGTTTGGATTCTTGAACAAGGAGTTTCTGTTTTTTTTGTTTTTCCTGGCACTCAGTGGCATCTTCTGGTTGATGATGTCCTTGAATGAGACCTTGGAAAGGGAAATCTGCATTCCCATGCGCTTATATAATGTGCCCAAGAATGCCGTGATTACCGATGATCTTCCAGATACCTTGAAGGTGACCGTGCGTGACAAGGGCTTCACGCTCGTCCCGTATTTTTATGGTAGCAGGATACATCCGCTCTACGTGAACTTCAATACTTATGCCAACAAAGACACGGGAGTGGGCACTGTTCCCTTGGCAGATGTGCAAAAGCAAGTTGCTGCACAACTTTACGGATCAACGCGAATTACATCAGTGAAGCCGGATAAGTTGACCTTCTATTTCAATTATGGAAGGAGCCGGAAGTTCCCGATCCATTTGATGGGGAAGGTTATCCCCGGTCAAAGTCATTATTTGGCCAAGACGATCTTCCAGCCGGAGTTGGTGACAGTCTATGCCAGCAAGGAGATCTTGGATAGCATGAAGTATGTTGAGACAGAAATCCTGAACATCCGTAATTTTGAGGATACAGTAGTCCAGTATGTCACCTTGAAGCCTATAAAAGGCGCAAAGATCGTCCCTACGCGGGTAAAGATGTGCCTATATCCTGATATCCTGACAGAGGAAAGTGTGGAAGTGCCGATTATCCCGATCAACATGCCTGTTGGAAAGACGCTTCGCCTGTTCCCTTCCCGCGTTACGGTAAAGTTTATTGTGGGAGCCAGCGAATTCCGTAAGATCAAACCGGAATATTTTAAAGTGGTTGCAGATTACGAAGATATCATACGGCATCCCTCAGATAAATGCCAGTTGATCCTGAAGACCTATCCTCATGGCGTGAGCAAGGCGACCCTGGAGCATCAGCAGGTGGATTATTTGATTGAGCAACAATGAAATATGCCATAACGGGTGGAATAGGATGTGGAAAATCGTTTGTCTGCCAACGGTTGGCAGTACGGGGTATCCGTGTTTACGATTGTGATGAGGCAGCCAAACGATTGTTGCGCACCTCGGTTTCTCTTCAGCGTCAGTTGCAGGACCTTGTCGGGGAGGAGACCTTCGTAGGACATGTCCTGCAGAAGCGTGTTCTTGCCCAGTATATCCTCCAAAGCAAGCAGCATGCCCATGCGGTGGATGCAATCGTCCATCCTGCCGTGGCACAAGACTTTGAACAATCTGGATACGATTGGCTGGAATCCGCCATTTTCTTTGACTCCGGTTTCGATAAGCGTGTTAGAATTGATAAGGTTATCTGCGTGACGGCCCCACTGGAGGTCCGCCTCACGAGGATCATGCGGCGAGACGGTATCTCACGTGAGCAGGCATTAGGATGGATCCATCGTCAGTTACCACCAGCGCAAGTCGTGGCAAGGAGCGATTATGAGATTGTCAATGATGGAGTTGCTGATATTGATCGGCAACTTGATACCATCCTCCATCATAAGGAATAAACATGCATTGATAAATAAGTAGCAGAAAAATGAGGCAATTGATTCTTTTTGCATTATTCTCCTTGATGATTGTTTCTTCCAACTGTGCAGCAGAGAACCGCGTATGGGGATTCTGGAATAAGTGGGGTGACCAAGGTGATGGATATTATCTCAATCCCATTATTCCCGCAGACTTCAGCGATATCGATTGTATCAAGGTCGGGCATGATTATTATGCGATTACCTCTACTTTCCAGTTTTCTCCAGGAATGGCTATCATTCATTCTACAGATCTTGTCAATTGGGAATATTGTGGACATGCAGTCCCTGACCTCACCCAGATCAGTCGGGAATTGGATAGCCAACATATGAATCGGTATGCAAGGGGAATCTGGGCAGGAACACTCCGCTATCACCAAGGAAAGTTCTATTTGTTCTTTGGAACGCCAGACGAAGGATTCTTTATGACGTCTGCATCTCGTGTGGAGGGTCCATGGGAGGCATTGACTTGTCTCCTTCCAGAGGCAGGTTGGGACGACTGCTCTGTTTATTGGGATCAGGATGGCAAGTCATATTTTATTGGTACCCATTTCTCTGACAACTATAAAACCTATATTTTTGATATGTCTCCGGATGGAAAGCGTATCAATAGGCAATCCGCGAGGTTGGTGAACGAAGGAAACGGTCGGGAAGCCAATAAGCTACTTAAGCAAGGAGATTGGTATTACATTATTTTTAGTGAGTATCAACCTGGCAAGGGACGCTATGTCATGGCTAAGCGTGCCAAGGCTATTACGGGACCCTATACGGAAGAACGGCAGCTCGCACAGCCAAACACTGAAGCCAACGAGCCTAATCAAGGAGGAATAATAGAAGGAGGCGATGGAAAATGGTATTTCCTGACTCATCATGGCACAGGAGACTGGAGTGGTAGGATTGCGAGTCTTCTCCCTGTGACTTGGGAAGAGGGATGGCCCTTGATCGGTAGTCAGTCAACGAGAGTGAAAGGTGGGATGGTGTGGAAGGGCAAGATGCCTTCGAAAGACAAGAAGAGACGTTTCCTGCGTCGCAGTGATGACTTTAGCAATGCAGTATTGGGCATTCAGTGGGAATGGAACTATCAGCCCCGACAAGAAATGTTTTCTCTTACATCCCGTAAGGGGTGGTTGCGACTCAAAGCCTTTCAGCCATTGCATGAGAACGATCTTTTATCAGCCGGTAATACTTTGACACAACGAAGTTTCAGGACATCAAAGAGTCAAGTAACTGTTAAAATGGATATCTCGGCTATGTCAAATGGGCAACATGCCGGACTCTGCCATTTTTCAGAAAAGCATAGTGGACTTGGAATTACGAAGGAATCGGGGGCATTGTTTCTGGAGTATAGGAAGAATGGTGACATCCTGAAGAAACGAATAGAATTGCCTACTGTCATCTACCTTCGGTCAGAATGGGGGCTTGATGGACTTTCATCCTATTCATACAGTAAAGATGGAAAACACTTCAAGCCCTTTGGACACTGCTATCAGTTATCCTGGGGTTATTACCGTGGCGACCGTATTGGCATATATAATTTTAATGACAAGGAAGAAAAAGGCTTTGTCGACATTGATTATTGTCATTACGATTTGCGTTAAGAGTTGCTGTCTCTCCCTGGCGTGTTTATGGTGAAAACCGAAACGATCCATCAAATCGTGTATTTCTCTCGGTTTGCAGTATCTTTAGATAAGCTACGCTGCACCTCGGAAATAAAAATAAAACAAGTTTTAGAAGATTTGATACTCAATCAAATCGTGTATTTCTCTCGGTTTGCATTATCTTTAGATAAGCTACGCTGCACCTCGGAAATAAAAATAAAACAAGTTTTAGAAGATTTGATACTCAATCAAATCGTGTATTTCTCTCGGTTTGCAGTATCTTTTGATAAGCTACGCTGCACCTCGGAAATAAAAATAAAACAAGTTTTATTTTGTATTTCTCTCGGTTTGCAGTATCTTTGCATCCTGTAAATTAATAACTAATTAAACAGTTAAGATGGAAACAATACTTTCAATTGCTGGGAAGCCCGGTCTTTATAAGCTGGTCTCTCGTGGCAAAATGAATTTGATAGTAGAAGCTTTGGATGAAACCCATAAGCGCCAACCCGCATTTGCGACAGATCGCGTGACCAGTCTTGCCGATATCGCCATGTACACGGATGCGGAGGATGTCCCCTTGTGGCAGGTGCTCGAGAATGTTGGCAAGAAGGAGGGAAATAAGCCGGCATCCTTCAATTATAAGAAAGCCTCTCCCAAGGAATTGCATGATTACTTTGCAGAGGTGCTTCCTTCCTATGACAGGGATCGTGTCCATGACAGTGATATCAAGAAATTGCTGCAGTGGTATAATATCCTTGTCCAAAACGGGATCACGGACTTCAAGGAGGAACTCGCTCCTACAGAAGGCGACAATGTAGACGATCGCAAAGAAGAAGGTAAGGAATAAAGACGTATTTCTTATCATAGGGTTCCGTCATTTTGTCATGTTGATAAGACAGAATGGCGGAACTTTCGTCTTGGTATGTTAGTTGCATGAATTCAAGTGTTCTTCAATACGAATAAATTAAAAGGAGATTAAGATATGTATAGAAATTCATGGTTACCAGAAGTCTTTAATGATTTCTTTGAGAATAATAACATGCCGAGAACCAATGCAACGGCACCTGCCATCAATGTCTTGGAAACAGCAAATGATTATCAAGTGGAGTTAGCTGCTCCGGGGATGCGTAAGGATGATTTCAATGTCAATATCGATGCAGATGGAAACTTGACCATTAAGATGGAGAACCATCATGAGGATGAGAACAAGCAGGCACATTACCTGCGCAGGGAATTCTCTTACAGCAAGTTTGAGCAGACCTTGATCTTACCGGAGGATGTTGACAAGAACAAGATCTCGGCTCGTGTGGCAGACGGAGTGCTCACCGTCGTTCTTCCCAAGATTGTCAAGGAAGAGCAAAAGGTGGAACGTCAGATCACAGTAGGGTAAAATAGGTAAGAAGATTTAAGTTGGATTTTACTGCTATCAATAGGTGTTAATAGATAGATTATAATTTGTGTGATTGTTAGATTGAAAACCTCGAAAGCGTGAGCTTTCGAGGTTTTTTGAATGATCTTTCTCTGTGAACTTTTTGGGTACGACAATCTCACCACTATAGTTGTTGGCTACCCTTGACGTTCACAATGGTTCGGTATGATAGAAAAATAAGGATATACGGAGAATTATTTGGTCGTTCATGAGATAATTGCTAACTTTGCGGCATAATAGGTGTTAACATCAAAGACTTTTACGATATAAAGAGTTAATCAACAAAGTAAAACTCAATTTTTTAAGCACTTGCATTAAATAATTTGCTTATGAGAATTTTTAAACAAAGAGATTGGCTTCTTCTCTTGACGTGTGGTAAGAAGAAACTGTTTGTGCTGTCTCACTTCATGATGATGAGCGTTATGCTTTTAGCATCTACTCATGCCTATGCTGATGATGTCGTTATTAACGATTCCAACTTCCCTGATCCGGCTTTCAGAACATTTGTTGATTCTATTGCCGGCAAAACAGGAATATTGAAACAGAGCACAATTAACTCGATCACTACTTTCGGCAACGGTCTGAAAGGGAAAAAAATCAAGGACCTTACGGGACTGAAGTATTTCACGAATCTGACCAGCTTGTACTGCCAAGACAATCCTGGTTTGACAACGATCGACCTGAGTGGCAATGAGAATCTTCAGGTATTGAACATCACGGGTTGCAAGGTGACATCGCTGGACTTCACCCATAATCCAAACATGACCAATATCAACTGCGCTGGAATGAATACGCTGACCAGCATCAATGTGAGCAAATGCAGCAACCTCAAATATCTCTATGTTGCCAATAATCTGCTCACAACACTGGATGTTACCAACAACACCAAACTGATACAACTGTCCTTCTACACCAACCAGTTGTCGTCAATTGACCTGTCAAAAAACACGGCGTTGCAACAACTTTGGGCTTTTGGTAACCCAAACCTAACAAGCTTGGACTTAACCAATAATACCAAACTAACTTATCTGTCGGTATATGGCAACAACATGCCTACGCTGGATGTCAGCATGCTGACTCAGCTCCAAACCTTGCTCTGCTTTAATAATAAGTTGAAGGAGCTTGACCTAAGCGGGAATACTGCCTTGACGGGTCTGTCGTGTTACAGTAACTCTCTGACCACCCTTGACCTGACGAACAACACCCAGCTGACTCATCTCGATTGTCATAGCAACAAGTTGACATCTCTGATCATTCATCCAACGTCAGTCTCTCAAATGAAATTTATCAGCGTAAGCAACAATGCCTTGGCTTTTATAGACTTGAGTAGTTATACTAATCTGAAAGAAAATTATGATACGAATCTTTTCAAGGGTGCTGCCGTAGGCAACCAAAAGCGCCGCATGATGCTCTACACCGATGGCACGGATGCCTACATGAAAGTTGAGGAAGGTATTGATGCAAGCAAGATTAGTGAGGCAAAGCTGAACCTCTCAGGTGCTACCACACCGATCACATTCACTGTCGGCACGGCGGCAAATGGATGGGTGCCTTTGAAATTTAGCAACGGTGCCGTTCGTACCCGACTGTTCAACTGGGCAAGTTCTACGGCAAAGCCTTCAATCACCACCATCACTTATAACTATAACACGGGATCCAGCCTTTCCAACTTGGATGTCATGGATGTCACCGACAGCGTGGAATGCTATCTGCTGCCGATGTCGCAGGAGTATGGCACCGTCAACCTCCCTTATGATGTCGTCCTGCCAACGGGTGCCACCGCATACGCGGTCTCCTCTACCCAGGTGACGCCGGGAAGCTATGACAACAAAGCCTACCTGACTGAGATTGCCTCTGAGGGAGAGATTGTCGCTGCCAACACGCCGATGCTGATCCGCCGTTCTGACGACACCTATACTCTCTTCGCGCTGAACCAAAGCACGGGCACTGCAAAGTCTGCGGCTTCCAATCTGTTGAAGGGAACTCAAAACGCGGCTATTTCCAACAAGGATACTTACTACGTGTTAGGGATTGAGAGCAATGCCAGTTCTGTAAACTATAAGAAATTAGGCTTTTGGCGGTCAACCAACACCAAGATTGGTACGTGGAGGGCTTATCTCGACTTAGACGGAACTTCTACAAGCTCAGCGAAGGGATTTGTCCTCTCTCTTGACTTTCTTTCTACTGGTATTTCCGATATAAGAACATCGGTCAATAATGCTGATTCGCCGTGGTACACCATTGACGGAAGAGTATTGGAAACGATGCCTTCTCAAAGGGGAATCTATATTCATCATGGGAAAAAGATCGTGATTAGTAAATAATGATAGGAGGATCGATAATGGAAAAAAGAGAATACACGAGTCCAACATGTTTTATCGTTCGCTTGTGCGATGGTTTGATGGATGAAACTACTGTACCGATGGGTGGTAGCCAAGATTATACCGACTCAGGAGACGACTCTGGCGCTGGCCTTGCAAAGAAAGGTGTTGTATTCATGGACGAGGACGGAGATAACAATGTTTGGAGTGACGAATAGCTTCGCTGTAAGTACCGAGTCCATTTGCCCTCATGCTATTTATATTCCACTCTTCATAATCGCAGAATTGATGCTCTTGCTGGTATCCACATCAGTGTATGAGTGTTTCCTGTTGCCAAAGTCCAAGGATATGGATGCTTTCAGATAAAAGAACTTCCCGCGGAGATTATCAAGGCGGTATTGACGTTTGCTGTAGTCTTGCGTGAGCAGTGAACTGTGGGAACGATAATCGGTAAATGGATTCTGACATCCTGCCTGCACGCCAATACTCTTGTATTTGTAGGAGACGGTCAGACCGTAGAGCGCGGTGTTCGACCATTGCTCAAGCGTGGCATAAACGCCATGCCGATAGCTTGTGTAATACATGCCAACATTCAGCGCGTTGATAGCATACGAAATGGACGACTTGGTATACCATTCCGTATCCGTCAAGCCGTTTCTGCCGGTTATCTGATAGTGCTCAGCACCCAACCTTGTCTTCACTAGGAGCCCATTCTTTGAATAGCTCATTCCTATTTCCGGATTGGTGTAGTAATAATGCCCCTCCGACAGCAACGAATGGATAAAATAGCCATTGTCATAGCTGACAAACTCAGCGTTGTTCTTCCAACTGATGAACATGTCATACATGGTATAGAACGACCAGGAGCCGACATCATAGTTGACATTCAGCGTGTTGGAAACGATGGTCGTGGGCTTCAGATTCGGATTGCCCCGTCTCTTCTGTATTGAATCGATGTCTTGCTCGATGTTGTTGTACATCGTCATTGTCGGGTAACTGTTCGTCAAACAGCCCCGATACTGTACGTAGAGGCTTGGAGTGAAGGTGTATCTCACCGTAGCTGTTACTCTTGGGCTATAGCGGTATTGATGCGCCTCGCTCCGAATCTTGTAGAACAGTTGGCTGATGCCACCATCCAAAGACGCGAACATCTTCTCCCATCGTTTGGAGATTCCCATTTCCAACAACGTCTCAGAATAGGTCAGACCGCCCTTTACCTTCGTTTGGTTGAGCAGGTAATTCGTTCGTGAGTTCTCTGTGAAGTTATACAGAGCCCCCGTCAGCGTCCAGTCCTTGTCCATCACCTTTGTGTAATTGCTTCCGAGAACTAATCTATAGTAGTGCTCTTTCGTGTCATTGCTATTACTGAAAGACCCTTCCTTGAGCAGATAGTCAAATCTGTTGTTGGAGTAATCCAAAGATCCCCTGAAACTCAATCGTTGCCGGTTCCTCAACTGAAATCTGCCGCTGAAGGACAGGTAGGGCGAATGGGAAGTTTCTTTACTGTTTTCCAATGAGGTCGTGATCCTTTCAAAGGCTCCTTGATAATGGGTCTGATAATCCGTACTTGTTTCCGGTCGGCGAAAAAGATAGCCTAACCGCACATTGAAAGTCGCGGAATCACCATAATAATGGAGGTTATAGAACAGGTTGCTGCTTCTATTCTTTTGACTTGAAGCGTTGGAAACAAGGTCTTTCTCAAGCTTGTCCCCGTTCGGATAACCAAAATGCTCTGTCTGGGCAGTGTATGAGTCATCGTCATGAGAATGGGATTCGGCGTACGCCAGACTGTGCTCATATCTCTGCCTGTAGAATCTTACCACACTGTTAACATCCCCAACATTCTTGTTCAGTCCCTGCATTCCACTGACCATGATGTTCTCACCCCGGTCCTTTCGCTTTGTTGTGAACTTAACAGTACAGTCGTATTGAGCATATTCACCCGTAGGCATGGCGTTATATTCCACTTTCAGAATATCGTTGGGCGACAACTGCTTGATGTCATTGGGATTTGTGACAATGTGATGATCAATGATAAAGGTCACCGCCTTCCCCTTTACGGTTGTCTCATTGGTGATGGCGTCAATGTCCAATTGAGGGATTGCCATGTTCCGAAGCAAGTCATAGCCGTCTATAGACACCTTCTTCTGCAATGCTGTCGGGATAAAAACATCATAGTCTGTTTTATGAATCTTCTGACGGGACTTCACTGTAACCTCTTTCAAGGTCAGGCGGGACGGAAGCAGATGTACCGTACTCATGTCTTCATGGCTACAGACCATTTCCACGGTCTGATAGCCGACATAACTGATCCGTGCCATCACCTTCGTGGCATTACAGGGAATGACGAAAAATCCATTCTCATTGCTTACACCTTTGGCTATGATACTTGAGTCCTGCAACGAGCGCAAGGTGATGTTGGCAAACTCGAAAGGCCTGCCCTTCTCGTCAACGACTCTGCCCTTATACCTCCATTTGCCGTCTTGTGTACATTCTACGGAGATGACGCTGTCGTTCACCATCGTAGCCTGAATGGGATAGAAGCCGATGAGCTGACGGATGGTCTGCGGCACCGTCATGTCCTTCACGTTGGCCGTGACGCGGAAGTCCTCCAGGTCGTTGTATATGAAGTTGATGGTGTAATGGCTATGATGCTCTATGATGCGTAAGGCCTCTGGCATCGTCACCTCCCGGAAGTGGTGGGTGATGCGCTGGGCAGAGGTCTGCGCCATGAAGACCACAGAGAGTATAGATAGCAAAAGTAATCTTCTCATGACTTAGTCGTTTACGATGATGGTATCCCCTTTCCGGACAATGTCTATCTGTTGGAAACTGTTGAGCAAAGTGATGACATCGTCAAGGCTGTTCGCCTGATTCCACTTGAAATGCAAGCGGATATGTCGGACGACATCATGAACGTAGCTGACCTTCACATGATAGAACGCAGCCATCTGAGACAGTATCGCTTCGAGCTCCTCGTCGTCGAAGTTGATGACTTTCGGAGTCTCATCGGCTTTCTTTGGCATCGTACGCGTCAGCGTGTCTTGCGCACTGTCTTTCTTTGCTGTGGCAACCGCCGTTGTCTTTGCTTTTACTGCGACCTCCTTTTGAAAAGGATTGCTGACAATGCCAAGCTTTACACTTGCTGCGTATGCAAAGGCACAAGCAAAGAGGATGCCGATGACCGAGGCAGCAATCTTCATCGGAGCATAGCGCCTTGCCGGATGTTGCCTGGACTCAAACCTGCTCCAGGCGTCCTCCACGTCTATCATTTCTTTCCTTGCGTCCTCATCGGCAAGGGCGCGCTTCAGGTCGGACACGTCCTTGGTATCATCAAGCATTTCGCCTATCTCCTCGTCGGAGTAATGCTCGGGATGCGCTTGCGCATCCAACAGCCGCATTGTTTTCTCTTCTTCAGTCATGGCTCAGTGATTATTGAATTGTTGCTTTAACGTTTTAACGAGATGAGAAAGGTGCTTCCATACTGCCACACGGCTGATGCCGAGTCCTCGGGCAATGTCATCATAGCCCAGTCCTTCCAGGAAACGCATGTGGAAGATATCCTGCTCCTGTTGGGTGAGGCAACGATGGGCGATGGCCTGCAAACGGCTTAACCGTTCTTCGTCTTTCTTCAGGTCTTCATCAATCTGCCTTTCCTTCGCATAGAACTGCATCAGCCGCTCACGATTCGACTTCTGATGGATTCTCTTCAGGCATTCGTTCCTGACGCTTTTCAGCAAATACGGCTCTGCCCTGTCAGGCAACAGCTCCATATCTTGCCTGAGCAGCACCTCGAATATACCGCAGACAACATCATCACTCTCCTGCCGGTCGTAGAGAATGGTAAGTGCCCGTTGGTACATCTCGGGGTAATACTCCTTGAAAAGTCGTTCCAGTTCTGCTTTCTTCATCTCGCCTTTTTGCTTGCTATATCACTGAGCATCTAAAAATGCTAACCAGTAAGCCATGTTTTTTATTGCGATAGGTTAAGATTTTATTGAAAGGACGCGTATTCTTCTCAAAGCCTCCCTTACATCAGTTTCTCTTCACATTGTCGTCATCGAGTGCATCCTCAAGCTGGTCGGTGATGATTTTCTTTCGTTCGTGTTTTTTGGCATTCTGACCATTGGTGATGCTCTTCAGTTCAAAATAACCAATGGAAATACCGTTGACAAAGAACGAAATATCAGGGCGCAGTTTCAGCAGTGTGATGCCATCGGAGACAATATTGTCCCAACATCTTTAGTTCTTGGTCGGCAACATCAGTCATGCGCATCTTGCCGTCGGCTGCTTTCAGTTTCAACCCGTGACAATTTGTCACGCGTTCATTGCCTTATGCATTAAGTCGTTGTTATAATGAACGGTCTAATTTATCCTTCAACTCATCTTCGATCTCTTCAATCGATGGCAATGTTGACTTGAAGTCTTTTGGTATCAGCTTTGAGAACTCATATTCTGAGACTCCAAGAGGCTGCTTATAGGCATCCAAAGCATATTTTGCCACGATATTGTCTTTATCCTTACAGATTAGCAAACCAATAGTCGGGTTGTCAATATCTGTCTTGAACTGATGGTCAATAGCAGATACATAGAAACTCAGTTGCCCAAGGAATTCAGGTTTGAATGGCTTTACTTTGAGTTCGATGACTATATATGCGTGAATATGGGCATTATAGAACAACAGGTCGGGAAAGAACTCTTGTTTGCCAACCGCCAGCCGGAACTGACGCCCCATGTAAGAGAAGCCCTTGCCTAACTCAAGCAAGAAGTGAGTTACGTTGTTGACTAGTGCATCTTCAAGGTCACGCTCGTCATAATTCTCACGCAGAGCAAGGAAGTCGAAAGAATAAGGGTCCTTCGTTATCTGTTGTGCCAAATCGCTTTGTGGTGCAGGCAGTGTATTCTTGAAATTGTTCACAGCTTTACCCTCACGTTCATAGAGGTCGGTGTCAAGCCAGTTGAGTAGAACATTCCGACTCCAATTGTTCTCTAAAGTCTTGCGAACGAAGAAGATCGACTTCTTGACATTGCCTTTACACTTGTCAATAATAAAGCGATGGTGTCCCCATGGAATAGAGAAAAGAATATTCTTATTGAAATCTTCCACGGCCTGTGGACGATTCTGCATAACCATATCATTAGAATCGTCTATAGTGTGTTGAAGATTTTTTTCCTCCAAATCATCCACAGCCTGTGGACGATTTCCAATCATCGGAGAATAAAGGTTATAAAAGTAGACTATGTACTTCAAATTGGTAGGCGAAAAGCCCTTTGCTTCTGGCTATTCGTGCGCGTACCTTATATTCGCGCGTGGCGGCGGCGCGGGCGGACATGCGACAAGGGTCCTGTTACTGGGGCGGAGCAAAAAGCACCAGGCGGGGAAGGGGAAAGTGACACTCCGTCCGGGCCATCTCCGCCCGGTTGCAGGAGGTCATCTCCTGCCTTATGAAAGGTTATCGGTTAGCACCTGAAAGGTCATGGATTAGCCTCTGAAAGGTCATCTCCATCCGGGAAGAAGTCATCTTTTCGTGCATCGTTCTTTGACATGTTGAAATACAAGTGAAATCGTATCCTGTGCCCTCTATCAGCCCTTGATAACAAGGGAGATCATCTTTCTCCATAAAAAAGTGGCGGAGTCAGGTGGGCATTCGAGGTTTTTTATTAAATTTGCACCCACATTCAAATAAATTCTATGATACTGAATATCATCCTGATTGTAATCGGCATTGTCTTGGTAGTGAAAGGAGCAGATTGGCTCACCAATGGTGCGGTGAGCGTTGCGACGAAGTTGCACATCTCCCAGATGGTCATTGGGTTGACCATTGTGGCGATGGGCACCTCCATGCCGGAGTTTTGCGTCAGCTTCGTTTCCGCCTTAAAGGGGACACCAGACCTGGCAGTGGGGAACGTGGTTGGTTCCAATATTTTCAATGCCTTGCTGATCGTGGGCGTGGCTGCCATGGTAGCGCCCATGGCCATTATGAAGAAGACGGTCAAGGTGGACATCCCCGTGGGCGTGGTCGCCTCTCTTTTGTTGTTGATCCTTTGCCTGGATGGCTCGATCTCCCGTTTCGACGCAGGTGCCATGTTCCTGTTGTTCCTGATGTACATGTATTATACAGTGAAGGGAGCTAAAAAGGGAAGTGCGGACAGCTCATCCTCCGCGACCGTGTATAGTGGCTGGAAGTCTGCCCTCCTGATGGTGGTAGGCTTGGCAGGGCTGATTGGGGGCAGTGAGGTGTTTGTGGAAGGAGCGACGAAGGTAGCCCAGGCACTTGGCGTGAGCGATGCCATTATCGGACTGACCATTGTGGCGGGTGGCACGTCGCTGCCAGACAGAACTGCCAGAATTGGCGACGAGCGTGGTCTCTGCGCGGAAAGGGAACAGTGGAATTGCCATTGGCAATGTCTTAGGCTCGAATATCTTCAACATCCTGATGATCTTAGGCGTGACCGGGTTGATCTCTCCGATGTCCTATTCCGGTATCACCTTAGTGGACATGTCGGTGATGGTCGTATCGATGTTGCTCTTATGGATGTTCAGCTTCACGAAATACACAGTTGCCCGTTGGGAAGGTGTCGTCTTGGTCTTGATTTTCCTCGCCTACCTGACTTATTTGGTGATGGGTGCCATGGGGCATCCTTGGTTCTCATAGATGAAAGTCTGGGAAGTCTACACGTTTTTGTATAAAAATGTGTAACTTTGCAGCCGGAATATTCTTAACAGAGTGCTTGTTACCTCTTTAAAAACAAGGAGAGTGCTTGGTCAACCTCTATAAAAACAAGAAATGGAAAAAAGTAAAAGTAAGGTAAGTGTACTGTTCATGCTTTTCAGTACACTGTTTTGCGTTTGCCTGATCACGGCAAATGTGTTGGAGACAAAACAGATTTCAGTAGGCGGGATCAGTCTGACAGGTGGGCTGTTGGTGTTCCCCATCTCCTACATCATCAATGATTGTGTTTGTGAAGTATGGGGATACGGCAAGGCGCGCCTGTTGATCTGGTTAGGGTTCGCGATGAATTTCTTTTTCGTGTCGATGGGAGCTTTATGCGACGCGATACCAGGAGCGCCGTTTTGGAACAATGATGCGGGTTTCCATGCGATCTTTGGATTGGCTCCCCGAATCTGCGCCGCTTCGTTCGTCGCGTTCTTAGCGGGTTCCTTCGTGAATGCTTACGTGATGAGCAGGATGAAAGTCTCTTCGGGAGGCAAGAACTTCTTTGCCCGCGCGATCCTAAGCACTGTTTGGGGCGAGAGCGTAGACTCCCTCATCTTCTTTCCTCTCGCCTTGTTGGGACCCGTTCCTGCGAGCGAATTGCCTGCCTTGATGTTGTGGCAAGTGGTCCTGAAGACCGTGTACGAGGTGATCGTCTTCCCGATTACCAATCAGGTGGTCAAAAAAGTGAAGCTGCATGAGGGGGAAGATGTCTATGACAATGGCATCAGCTATAATGTTTTCAAACTCTTTAGTTTATAAATGGATATGGAGAGAAAAGAAGAAGGATTGAATGCGCTTGGGACGAAGGTGTCCTATCGGACGGATTATGCTCCGGAAGTGTTGGAGACATTCCAAAACAAGCACCCGGAGAATGATTATTGGGTGCAGTTCAACTGTCCCGAGTTTACTTCGCTCTGCCCGATCACGGGTCAGCCCGACTTTGCCGAGATTCGCATCATGTATGTGCCGGACCAGCGGATGGTGGAAAGCAAGAGCCTGAAGCTTTATCTGTTCAGCTTCCGCAATCATGGGGATTTCCATGAGGACTGCGTGAACATCATCATGAAGGACCTGATCAAGTTGATGGATCCGAAATATATTGAAGTAACGGGCTATTTCCTGCCGCGCGGAGGGATCAGCATCTATCCCTACGCCAATTATGGTCGTCCCGGCACTCAGTATGAAGAGCTGGCACGTCACCGTTTCATGAACCATCAGTTGGGACGTTAATCCCTGTCCCTTGATGGATTGTTACCTTTGATTATCTTTGACCCTATCATGAAGAAATTATTCCTTTTCCTGTTATTGGCAGTCCTGGGCACTTCTTCTGTGCGTGCCCAAGGCGACAGTCTTCCGTCCTCCCCCCGGAAGAAAGTGGCTGTCGTGTTGAGTGGGGGCGGAGCCAAGGGCATGGCCCATATCGGGGCGCTACGCGTCATCGAGAAAGCCGGGATCCCGGTTGACATCATCACGGGTACGTCGATGGGTTCTATTATCGGCGGACTGTACTCGATCGGGTATGATTCCTATCGGTTGGATTCCATGGTAAGGGTCCAGAACTGGCTGCATGTCCTTTCCGACCGGGATGACGTGAGTGACCGGAGCTTGTCGGAACGCAAGAAAAATGCCACGTATGCCTTTACCAAGACCATCAACCTCCAGAAGAAACGCTCGTTGGCGACGGTAGGGGGAGCCATCCAAGGAAAGAACCTTGCCGCCCTCTTTGACCGGTTGACGGTAGGGTATCATGATTCCATGGACTTCAATCGGCTTCCGATCCCATTTGCCTGCGTAGCCACCAATATCGTGGACAATACGGAATATGACTTCCATCACGGTGTCCTGTCACAGGCCATGCGTGCCAGCATGGCGATCCCTGGGGCATTTACCCCAGTGCGGATCGGCGATAAGGTGCTGGTGGATGGAGGATTGCGCAACAACTACCCCGCAGACATCGCGAAGGAGATGGGGGCAGACTATATCATTGGGGTAACGGTGCAGGGCCCTGCTAAGACGGCGGATGACCTCACCAGCGGGACTGATGTCATCGGGCAGATCGTTGACGTGAACTGTAAGAATAAATACGATGCCAACCTGGCACTGACGGATATCGCGATCCGGGTCAATCCCACG